>VBCQ01000290.1 GCA_005882155.1 Betaproteobacteria bacterium | reverse complement strand
ATTTGAATCATGTTCTCTGTCCCCAACTTGTACCGCTTGCCGCTTCATGCCCACCATGAAGCCAACTCGCGATCAGTCTTGGGCCCGTCACTCTCGAGGCTTGCGCCTCGGAAGCGGTTTGGGCGGAGCCGAACCCGGTATCGCGGCGCGCCAAGCAAGCTTGAGCGCTGCGGCCTGAATTCGGCGAAGTCTGTGATTATGACCGAGAACGGATCTCAGCGTCAATCGAATGTCTGCCCTTATCCCCTGGCTTGAGCCAACATCGTCTCGGCGTTGCTCGCCTCGAACTTGCCCGGCGCCTCGATGTTCAGCGTCTTGACGACGCCGTTGTCGACGAGCATCGAATAGCGCTGCGAGCGCACGCCCATGCCCTTGGCGCTCAAGTCTTGCGTGAGGCCCAGTGCACGAGTCCATTCGGCGCTGCCGTCGGCCATCATGCGGACCTTGCCCGCGGTGTGCTGGTCGCGGCCCCAGGCACCCATCACGTAAGCGTCGTTGACCGAGACGCACCAGATCTCGTCGACCCCGGCGGCTTTGAGCGCGTCGGCGTGCTGCACGAAGCCCGGCACATGCTTGGCGGAGCAAGTCGGCGTATAGGCACCAGGCAACGCGAAGATCGCAATCTTCTTGCCGGCGGCCTCCTTCTCGACATCGAAGGTGTTCGGGCCGATCGAGCACCCGCCGCCCTCGACCTCGACATATTCCTGCAGCTTGCCGGCTGGCAGCTTATCGCCCAGCTTGATCATCTTCGTCTCCTTGAAGTCCAAATGATTACGGCCGGCCGCCAGTATTCCAGCGAACCGACCGTGCTGCCCGGCGCCTCGTCAAAGGCCCCGCGCGTCGCGCATTTAGACTTCGCGCGCCTTCTCGACGAGGCGCGTCACGACCCACGACTTGGTCTTGGAGATCGGCCGGCTTTCGGCGATCTCGACCACATCGCCCATCTTGTACTCGCCCTTTTCGTCGTGCGCGTGGTACTTGCTCGACTTCGCGACGATCTTGCCGTAGAGCTCGTGCTTGGTGCGGCGCTCGACCAGCACGGTGATGGTCTTTGCGCGCTTGTCGCTGACCACCTTGCCGACCAGCGTGCGGGTGTTCTTGACCTTCGGTTCGACTTGAGCTTGCGTCATTTCGCAGCGCCTTTCTTCTTCTCGGCCAGGATGGTCTTGGCACGAGCGATGTCACGACGGGTGTTGCCCAAGGTCGTGTGGTTGCTCAGCTGCTGAGTCGCCTTTTGCATGCGCAGGCCGAAGTGGGCCTTGAGCAAATCGGCGACTTCCTTTTCGAGGCCGGCGACGTCCTTGCTGCGCAGTTCAGATGCTTTCATGAATGTTCTCCGTGAGCTCAGGTGCCCACTTGGCGCGCCACGAAGGTCGTCTTCAGCGGCAGCTTGGCCGAGGCCAGCAGGAACGCTTCGCGAGCCAACTCTTCAGGAACGCCATTGATTTCGTAGAGCACCTTGCCGGGCTGGATTTCAGCGACGTAGTACTCGGGGTTGCCCTTGCCATTGCCCATGCGGACTTCGGCCGGCTTCTGCGAGATCGGCTTGTCCGGGAAGATGCGAATCCAGATGCGGCCGCCACGCTTCACGTGACGCGAGATTGCACGGCGTGCCGCCTCGATCTGGCGCGCCGTCAAACGGCCGCGCTCGGTCGCCTTCAATCCGAAGTCGCCGAACGACACCTTGGCGCCACGCGTCGCGATGCCGGTATTGCGGCCCTTCTGTTCCTTGCGGAATTTTCTGCGTGCTGGTTGCAGCATGTTTATTCTCCTTTGGCCTCGCCCTTGGGCGGCGTGCCCGCCGGCGCCACGGCCTTGCGTACGCGCTTGACTGCAGGCGTCTTCGGCGCTTCGCCACCCGCCTCGGCGGACTTGTCGGCGCCTTCTACTGCAGGTGCGACCGCTTGGCGCGGCGCGCCACGATCGGGTGCACCACGGCCTGGAGCGCCTCGGTCGAAACCACCACCGCCCGGACGACCACGGTTGTCCGGTCCACCGGGACGCGCGCCGCGACGCGGACGGCGATCTTCTTCTTGCGGCATCGGTGTCGCACTCGGTGCCTCGCCGTGACCCAGACGGTCACCGCGATAGACCCAGCACTTCACGCCGATCACGCCGTACGTCGTCTTCGCCTCCGAGAAGCCGTAGTCGATGTCGGCCTTCAGCGTGTGAAGCGGCACACGGCCTTCGCGGTACCACTCGCAGCGCGCGATTTCGATGCCGTTCAAGCGACCCGACGACATGATCTTGATGCCCTGCGCACCGAGCCGCATCGCGTTCTGCATCGCGCGCTTCATCGCGCGGCGAAACATGATGCGCTTTTCAAGTTGCTGGGTGATGCTGTCGGCGATCAGCTGCGCATCGATTTCGGGCTTGCGCACTTCTTCGATGTTCACCGCGACCGGCACGCCGAGGCGGCGCGTCAGCTCGGCCTTCAGGTTCTCGATGTCCTCGCCCTTCTTGCCGATCACGACGCCCGGACGTGCCGAGAAGATCGTGATCCGCGCGTTCTTGGCGGGGCGCTCGATGAGGATGCGCGACACCGCGGCGCTCTTCAGCCGCGCCTTCAGAAATTCACGCACCTTCAGATCTTCGGCCAGCATCGTCGCGAAGTTCTGGTTCGACGCGTACCAACGCGACGCCCAGTTGCGCGTGACGGGAAGGCGGAAGCCAACCGGATGAATCTTTTGTCCCATGGTGGTCCTTCAGTTCCCGACGGTCACGTAGACGTGGCAGGTCGGCTTCACGATGCGGTTGCCGCGGCCCTTGGCGCGTGCAGAGAAGCGCTTCAGCGTCGTGCCTTGCTCGACATAGATCGTCTTGACCTTCAACTCGTCGATGTCGGCGCCGTCGTTGTGCTCGGCATTGGCGATTGCCGACTCGAGGCATTTCTTGATGATGCCGGCTGCCTTCTTCGGGGTGAACGTCAGGATGTTGATCGCCTGGTCGACCTTCTTGCCGCGGATCATGTCGGCCACCAGCCGACCTTTGTCGGCCGAGAGGCGGACGCCGCGAACGATTGAACGGGTTTCCATCGTCGTCATCCTTATTTCTTCGCGGCCTTCTTGTCGGCCGGGTGGCCCTTGAACGTGCGCGTCAGCGCAAATTCACCGAGCTTGTGGCCGACCATCTGGTCGGTGACGTAGACCGGCACATGCTGCTTACCGTTGTGCACGGCGATAGTCAGGCGGATGAAGTCGGGCAGGATCGTGCTGCGGCGCGACCAGGTCTTGATCGGCTTCTTGTCCTTGATCGCCGTGGCCTTCTCGACCTTGGCCATCAGGTGGTGGTCGACGAACGGACCTTTTTTCAGTGAGCGCGTCATGTCGGCTCCTTACTTCTTGCGACGCGCGACGATCATCGTCTGCGTACGCTTGTTGTTGCGAGTACGGTAGCCCTTGGTCATCGTGTTCCACGGCGACACCGGCACCTGGCCTTCACCGGTGCGGCCTTCGCCGCCGCCGTGCGGGTGATCGACCGGGTTCATTGCGACGCCACGAACCGTCGGTCGGATGCCCTTCCAGCGCTTCGCACCGGCCTTGCCGTACTGGCGCAGGTTGTGCTCTTCGTTGGCCACTTCGCCGATCGTCGCGCGGCAATCGATATGGATCTTGCGCACTTCACCCGAGCGCAAGCGAAGCTGCGCGTAGATGCCTTCGCGCGCCAGCAGCGTCACGGCCGTGCCCGCCGAGCGCGCGATCTGCGCGCCCTTGCCGGGGAGCATCTCGACGCAGTGCACTGTCGAGCCGACCGGGATGTTGCGAATCGGCAGCGTGTTGCCGGCCTTGATAGGCGCCTCGGCGCCGCTCATGATCGTTGCGCCGACATCGAGACCGCGCGGGGCGAGGATGTAGCGGCGCTCGCCGTCGGCGTAGCACACCAGCGCGATGTGCGCCGTGCGGTTCGGGTCGTACTCGATGCGTTCGACCTTCGCCGGGATGCCGTCCTTGTTGCGCACAAAGTCGACCACGCGGTAGTGGTGCTTGTGACCACCGCCCTTGTGGCGAATCGTGATGTGCCCGTTGTTGTTGCGACCCGCGTGCTGGAACTGCGGCTCGAGCAGCGACGCTTCGGGCTTGCCCTTGTGCAGGTGCGAATGCACCACCTTCACGACGGCGCGGCGGCCGGGCGAGGTCGGTTTGACTTTGATGACGGCCATTACGCGGCCTCCCCGGAGAAGTTGAGCTCCTGGCCCGGCTTCAATGCGACATACGCCTTCTTGACGTGATCACGGCGGCCGATGGAGCGACCAAACTTTTTGGTCTTGCCCTTTTGCGTGACGGTCTGCACCGACTCGACCTCGACCTTGAACATCAGTTCGACGGCCGCCTTGATCTCGGGCTTGGTCGCGTCGCGCAGCACCTTGAACAGCACCTGGTTGCGCTTCTCGGCGATCATCGTCGCCTTCTCGGAGACGATCGGCGCCACCAGCACCTGGGCCAATCGGCCCTCGTTGAATTTCGCGGTGCTCATGCCAGCATCTCCTTGAGTTGCTCCATCGCACCCTTGGTCACCAGCACCTTCTTGTAGAAGACGAGGGACAGCGGGTCGGCGTAGCGTGGCTCGACCACCAGCACGTTGGCAAGATTGCGTGACGCGAGCAGCAGGTTGTCGTCGACGCGGTCGGCGATCACCAGCACCGAGTCGAGGCCCATCGCCTTGAACTTGGCGGCCAGCAACTTGGTTTTGGGCGCATCGACAGTGATCGAGTCCACCACCGCCAAGCGGCCTTCGCGCGCCAGCTGCGACAGGATCGCAGCCATGCCCGCGCGGTACATCTTCTTGTTGACCTTCTGGCTGAAGTTTTCGTCGGGGCTGTTCGGGAAGATCCGACCGCCTCCACGCCACAGCGGCGACGAGGTCATACCGGCACGAGCGCGGCCGGTGCCCTTCTGGCGCCACGGCTTCTTCGTCGAGTGCTTGACCTCGGCGCGGTCGAGCTGGGCACGCGTGCCTTGACGCGCGTTGGCCTGGAAGGCGACGACGACTTGATGCACCAGCGCTTCGTTGTAGTCACGCGCGAACACGGTATCGGGCGCGTCGACCTTCGACGTCGCCTGGCCTTGTTCATTCAGGAGCTCGAGCTGCATCACTGGGCTCCTTTCTTCGCCTTGACCTTGACCGCAGGGCTCACGACCACATGGCCGTTCTTCGAGCCCGGAACGGCGCCGCGCACCAGCAGCAGCTGGCGGGCTTCGTCGATGCGAACGATGTCGAGGTTCTGCGTGGTCTTCGTGACGTCGCCGAGCTGGCCGGACATCTTCTTGCCCGGGAACACGCGGCCGGGGTCCTGCGCCATCGAGATCGAACCCGGCACGTTGTGCGAGCGGCTGTTGCCGTGCGACGCGCGCTGCGAGCTGAAGTTGTGGCGCTTGATCGTGCCGGTGAAGCCCTTGCCGATCGAGGTGCCCTGCACGTCGACCATTTGGCCAACAGCAAAGGTCGTCACCGGAACTTGGGCGCCAGGCTGGAAGCCGGCAGCCACGTCGACAGCGACACGGAATTCCTTGAGGATTTCACCCGCTTCGACGCCCGCTTTCGCGAGGTGGCCGGCTTCGGGTTTGGACACGCGCGATGCTTTGCGCGAGCCGAACGCCACCTGGATGGCGCTGTAGCCGTCGGTCTCTGGGGTCTTGACCTGGGTGACGCGGTTGTTCGACACGTCAAGCACGGTCACGGGAATGGCGTCGCCATCGTCCGTGAAGATGCGCATCATGCCCACCTTGCGGCCCAGCAATCCGAGACGATTGCTCAGACTCATGGTTTTTCTCCAGCTTCCGAGGAAGCTTTTGTTTCGAACGCCCGACATCGATTGGCCGGACTGACTGATTGCAAGGCGCACCCGTTGATGCGCCTTGCGGAAAGCCTGCGATTGTAGCAGAGGCGACTCGCGTCGCAACCGCCCGATCGACTCGCGAGTTACTGCAGCTTGATCTCGACGTCGACGCCGGCCGGCAGGTCCAGCTTCATCAGCGCGTCGACCGTCTTGTCGGTCGGATCGACGATGTCCATCAAGCGCTGGTGCGTGCGGATTTCGAACTGGTCGCGACTCGTCTTGTTGACGTGCGGCGAACGCAGAATGTCGAAACGCTGCATGCGAGTCGGCAAGGGCACGGGGCCCTTGACGATCGCGCCGGTGCGCTTGGCGGTGTCGACGATTTCGAGTGCCGACTGGTCGATCAGCTTGTAGTCAAACGCCTTCAGGCGAATGCGGATCTTTTGCTTTTGCATGATGGTCCCGACCTTTACTCGATGATTTTCGCGACGACGCCGGCACCCACGGTGCGTCCGCCCTCGCGGATCGCAAAGCGCAGGCCCTCTTCCATCGCGATCGGGTTGATCAGCTTGACGGTGATGCT
>VBCQ01000289.1:2586-12436 GCA_005882155.1 Betaproteobacteria bacterium | reverse complement strand
TCACCATCTCGCCGAGGCCTTCGACGATGTGCGTCTGCGGCGAGATCGGGTAGGCGCAGATCACTTCGGGCCGGCACAGCGCGACCGCGCGAGCGACGGCGTGAGAGCCTTCACATTGTTCAAGCATGTTGGGCCTGCGCCTCAGCCGCTTCTTCGAGAACGATGCGATGCGCCTCGCGGGCTGCGGCGATGTTGCGTAGCGCGACGGCGCCGCTGAACTTCTCGCGGATCGCTGCTTGCACCGCCTCCAGCGTGATCACGCCGCTCAGTGCGGCGAAGGCGCCGAGCAGTGCGGCGTTGGGCAGCGGGCGGCCGGCTCGGTGGCCGGCACCGTCAACAGCCGCTCGGCGCGAAAGCCCTGGACGAAGTCGCCGAGGCCGAGCTGCGTGAAGGTCTTGGCGGTGTTGATGAGGATGTAGCCGTCGCGCTTCAAGCCGCTGAAGACGTCGACCTGATGCAGCAGCGTCGGGTCCTGGATGATCAGCGCATCGGGCGCCATGATCGGCTCGCGCAAGCGGATCGGCTGGTCGTCGATGCGGCAGAACGCGACCACCGGCGCGCCGGTGCGCTCGGAGCCGAAGCTCGGAAAGGCCTGCGCATGCTTGCCGCCGAGAAAGGCCGCGATCGACAGCATCTCGGCGCCTGAGACCACGCCCTGGCCGCCGCGGCCATGAATGCGAACCTGGAACATGGATGTTTCGCTTTCCGCGTTGCGAGTCGCGCGATGTGGCGATCCGCTGCAGCGATGCTCGGCGACGCCAGCGGCCGTGCACTTGACGCCGATCAATCCAGCGGACGGATGAGCTTGATGCGGGTCAAGCCGCGCAAGCCGCGAGAGCGGAACATGCATTTGCTCGCCGCGCGGACGTCGCGCGACTGCGCTCGCAATGCCTTGGCCCGCGCTCGGCCAGTCGCCGATCGTCATCAAGTTCAGCCACGTGGTGGCGGTCGACACGCCCAAGGGCAAGGGCGCTGAGAAATTCAAGGAGCTCGCCGAGAAGCGCCTCGCGGGCCGCGTGAAGATCGAGCTCTATCCGAACTCGCAGCTCTACAAAGACGGCGAGGAGATGGAAGCCTTGTCGCTCGGCTCGGTGCAGATGCTCGCGCCGTCGCTGGCCAAGTTCGGCCCGCTGGGCGTGCGCGAGTTCGAGGTCTTCGACCTGCCGTACATCTTCGACAACGACGACGAGCTGCACAAGGTCACCAACGGCCCGGTCGGCGCGGCGCTGTTCAAGAAGCTCGAAGCGCGTGGCATCAGAGGCCTCGCGTATTGGGACAACGGCTTCAAGATCTTCTCGGCCAACAAGCCGCTGAAAGTACCGGCCGATGTGAAGGGCCTGAAGCTGCGCATCCAGTCATCGAAGGTGCTCGACGCGCAAACCCGCGCGCTCGGCGCGCTGCCGCAGATGATGGCCTTCTCGGAGGTCTACCAGGCGCTGCAGACCGGCGTCGTGGACGGCACCGAGAACCCGCCGTCGAACATGTACACGCAGAAGATGCACGAGGTGCAGAAGTACGCGATTGCCACCGACCACGGCTACCTCGGCTACGCGGTCATCGTCAACAAGAAGTTCTGGGACGGCCTGCCGCCGGACGTGCGCCGCGAGCTCGAGCTGGCGATGAAAGAGGCGACCGTCTACGCCAACCACATCGCCAGGCAAGAGAACGAGCAGGCGCTGGAGAAGATCAAGGCCTCGGGCAAGACTGCCATCTACGTGCCGACACCGCAGGAGCGTGCGGCATGGAAGAAGGCGCTCGCGCCGGTGCACAAGGAGATGGAAAGCCGCATCGGTCGCGAGACGATTCAGGCGGTCTACAAGGAGACGGGGTACTCGCTGGATTGAGACGGGTGAGATTTGTTGGACGGGGCCTGTCGAAGGCCCCTTCGACGCCTGACTGATCATTCATGTCCCAGCCGCTGCGCCCGCCGGCGCGCCGCCATTTCGCGCCCCATTTCGAGCCGCTCGTTGTGACCCAGCCGCGCTCGCGCCTGCGGATAAATCAGCGACTCTTCCAGCGCGATATGGTCGCGCATCAGCGCGGTGAAGATCTCCGCGCCGTCACGCAACAGATCCAGGTCGTACCAGCTCTGGCCGAAGGCCACGGCATCGAGGTGGGGCGACAGCTCCATCCAGTCTTCCTCCAGCCAATCGTGATCCTGTTGCAAGCGCAGGACCGCCTGCACGGTGGCCGGGTCGCCGCTGGCTGCGAGCTTCGGGAACACATGCCGCTCCTCGTCTTCATGATGCACTCGCGCGGTGGTCGAGAAGTGCCGCACGACCTCGCCGGCGAGTGCGCGCGCCTCTTCATCGGCGCCAACTTTCGTCAGGCGCGAGACCAGCGCTGCAAGTCGGCCCAGAGCGATCAGGCTCTGCCGGTGACAGACATCGAGCACGTCGAAGCCGTCGTGAGGCGGGGCCGCCGTGCGATCGGGTGAAACGCGGATCGGGTTCATGGTGGTACTCCAATCGAGATGAGACAAGCCACTCAGAGATTCACGATCTCCAGGTAGTCGGGCACCGTGCATGGCCAACGGTGCCGCTCTTCGATCGCCTGGCGCAGCGCATCGGCCGCCTCGGGCTCGCCGTGCGTCACGTAGATGTGGCGCGGCGGGCGCGGCAGCGCGCCGATCCAGGCGAGCAGGTCTTCGCGGTCGGCATGTGCCGACAGGCCATCGAGGCGCGCCACTTCGGCACGCACGGTGATCCACTCGCCGTGGATCTTCACCTGCGTCGCGCCGCCGACCATCGCAGCGCCGCGCGTGCCGGCGGCCTGGAAGCCGGTGAAGACGATCGCGTTGCGCGCGTTGGGCGCGAAAGCCTTGAGGTGATGGACAACGCGCCCGCCGGTGGCCATGCCGCTTGCGGAGACGATGATGCTCGGGGTGCGCAGGCGGTTGAGCTCGCGCGACTCGGCTTCGCTGTTGACGATCTTCACGCCGGCACCCATCGCGCGGCATTCGTCGGCCGACAGCCGGTGCTCGTCGGCGTGGCGGCGAAAGACCGCGGTCACGTCAGCGGCCATCGGGCTGTTCAGATAGACCGGCAGGTCGGGGATGCGGTGCGCCGCCTTCAACTGCGCAATCGCGTGCAGCAAGGCCTGCGCGCGCCCCACCGCGAACGCGGGCACGATGACGACGCCGCTGCGCGCCGCAGTGCGACAGACGACGTCGGCAAGCGCTGCGAGCGGGTCTTCGCTCGGATGCGAGCGGTTGCCGTAAGTCGACTCGACGAGCACGCAGTCGGCGCCTTCGGGCGGCGCCGGCGGCTGCATCAGGAGGTCGTCGCTGCGACCCAGGTCACCCGAGAACAGCACCGATCGCGAGCCGCAGCGCAGGCTCACGCTGGCCGCGCCGAGGATGTGGCCGGCGCGTCGAAAGTGCAGCTCGAAGTCGGGCAGCGCCTCGAACGCTTCGCCGAAATTGCGCACGTCGAATCGCTTCAGCGCACGCCTTGCGGCCTCCTCGGTGTACAGCGGCAAGGCGGGCGAATGCTTGCCGAAGCCGTGCCGGTTCGCGTAGCGCGCTTCTTCTTCCTGCAGGTGGCCCGCGTCGGGCAGCAAGAGCTGGCACAGCTCGGCGGTGGCCGGGGTCGCGTACACCTTGCCGCGAAAGCCGAGCTCGATCAGGCGCGGGATGAAGCCGCTGTGATCGATGTGCGCATGCGTGAGCACGACCGCATCGATCGAGCTCGCGGGCACCGGCAGCGACGACCAGTTGCGCAGCCGCAGTTGCTTCAGGCCCTGGAAGTTGCATCGTGCACCTCGTTCGCGCCGTGAATACGGCGCGCGTCGACCCATTGTTTGGCGCACGCTCGCGCTGCGGCTTGACCCAACTCAAGGGCTCGCGTGATGCTCGCTCCGAAGAGCGAATTCATTCAGTTGATGCTCGCCACGAGCAGCGCTTGCAACAAGAAGCGCCGGCTGTCGGCCGCACCGGCATCGCAAGCGGGCAACTCGGCACGCTGCGTCGTCGCGCTCGCCGTGCGGGCCAGGCTGTCGTAGACCGGCACGCCGGCGTCGCGCTCGAGCTGCTCGACGAGCTCGCGCGACAGGCCCTGGCATTCGACGGCGTCGTACAGCCGGCCCAGCATGCGCGCCGTGTGCCGTACTTCCTGCGGCGTGCCGAGGCCGGCAAGGCTCGCGCGGATGTGAGCGACGTTCGCGCCGAGTTCGGTGGCGGCGCGGTGGAACATCGCGGCGTCGGTGCTGTCCTGCGCCTCGCACAGCAGAGCGAGGTTCTTGCCGCGCAGCAGCGGCTGCGTGTTGCCGGTTTCGGCGGCGCGCTCGAGCGCGTGCGCGCTCGCGAGCACGGCATCGCGCTCGCGCGGCGACATCTCTTCAAGCACTTTGAAGCGGCGGTGACTTAGGCTTTGGTACATGCGTGGGCGCTGCGTGCAGCCAGACAGCGCTGCGCGGTCCAGCAAGACTAGTCGCCCCTCATGCGATGGCCTTGACGGCCATCAAGGCATCGACCGGTCGCTCGTGCTGATACGTGATCGACACAAACCATTCACCCGGCGTTACGCAGCGATGTGCGGTGTTGTCACGGCGTTGTTGTCGCATTTCTAGGATGGACTCCATCGATCCGAGACCCCGCCACACCTTGCCCCAGGAGCCGCCATGCTGAACACCGCCAGCCCCATCACCGCCCCCGCCCTGCCAGCGGCATGCCACGCCGCGTTGGCCGTCGACGCCAACCAGCGCAGCAGCCAGCGCATCGCCGACGCGCTCGGGCTCTTGGCCGACACGCTGGCGCCGCAGCGCCGCGTGGTACGCGCCGGTGATGCCGTCTACCAGGCGGGCGAGCGGTTCGCCAGCCTCTACATCCTCAACTCCGGCTTCTTCAAGATCGTCAACCTCGCGGCCGATGGGCGCGAGCAGGTCGTGGGCCTGAAGTTCCGCGGCGATTGGCTTGGCTTCGTCGGCATCGCCACCGGCCAGTACGGGTGCGACGCGATTGCGATGGATATCGGCGAGGTCTGGGTCGTGCGCTACGACGCGCTGCTCGCGGCGTGCGCCGCGCGGCCGGCACTGATGGGAATGGTGCACGAAGCGATGAGCCGCGAGATCGCCCGCGACCGCGATTCGCTGATGTCGGTGTGCACGCTGCCGGCCGATGCGCGCGTAGCCGACTTCTTGCGCTACTGGGCCGAGTCGCTGGCCAAGCGCGGCCTGCGAACCGACCAGTTCACGCTGCGCATGACGCGCGCCGAGATCGGCAATTACCTCGGCATGACGCTCGAGACGGTCAGCCGCTCGCTGTCCAAGCTCGCACGCAGCAAGCTCATTCACTTCGCCGAGAAAGGCCGGCGCGACATCCACATCCCCGAGGTCAATGCGCTGAGCGATTTCATCCAGGGCTGCCTCGCGCCGTCGAGCCCGATGCTGCAGTGACGCGCTACGCGAGCACTTTCGCAATCGCCTGCGCGAGCTGGGCTCGCGTGTAGGGCTTGGGCAGAAGCTCCCAACTCGATGGAGCATCGCGATCGGCGTCGAGCAGCTCGGCCGAAAAGCCCGACATCAGCAGGATCGCGAGGCCGGGGAATCGGCTTTGCGCCTCGCTCGCCAGTTGCGTGCCGCGCATGCCGGTGCCCAGCGCAATGTCGGTCAGCAGCAGGTCGAATTCGGCGTCGGGCGTGAGCGCCAGCAAGGCCTGCTCGGCGCTCGGCATCGTCTTCCACCATCAGCACCTTCAGGCCCTCGGGCACGGCCTCGCCGGCGCGCGCGTCGTCTTCGGCGGCGACGTCGGCGGTCCAGGGGCGCGGGATGTAGAGCGTGACGGTCGTGCCCGCGCCGGGTGTGCTGTCGATCGCGATCGCGCCCTTGGACTGCTTGACGAACCCGTAGACCGTGCTCAGGCCGAGGCCGGTGCCGCGGCCCGCTTCCTTGGTCGTGAAGAAGGGCTCGAAGGCGCGCTCCTTCACTTCCTCGGGCATGCCGCTGCCGGTGTCGGCGATGGCGATCGTGACGAAGCTGTCGTCGGGGGCGCTGGGGTCCTCGAGCTCGCGGCGCACTGCGCTTGGCAATGCGGCGCAGGCCTCGGCGCAAAAGTGCAGCGTGCCGCCCTCGGGCATCGCGTCGCGCGCGTTGATCGCGATGTTGAGCAGCGCCGATTCGAGCTGGCCGGGGTCGGCCAGCACCGGGGGGCAGGCGGGCGGCGCATCGACCTCGATGCGGATGCGCTGGTCCAGCGTGCGGCGCAGCATGTCGGACAGCGAATGCAGCAGCATGCTCACGTCCACCGGCACCGGTTGCAGCACCTGGCGGCGTGAGAACGCGAGCAGCTTGCTGGTGAGCTCGGCGCCGCGTTTCGTCGCGCGGGCCGCGGCACTGACCAGTTGCTGGCCGTAGGCATCGTCGGCGAGTCCCGGCAGCTCTTCCAGCACCTGCAAGTTGCCTTGGATGACGGTCAGCAGATTGTTGAAGTCGTGAGCGATGCCGCCCGTCAACTGGCCGACGCTTTCGAGCCGCTGCGCATGGCTCAGGGCTTCTTCGGATTGGGCGCGCTGCAGGCTCGTCGTCAACAGGCTGGACAGCGACTCGAGGAAGCGCGCCTCGTCGTCGCCGAAGCGCTTGGCCTCGCACGTGCGCACCGTCAGCACGCCGATCGTGCGTCCGCGGTCGGTGATCGGCACGGCCAGTGCGCTGACCAGGCCGGCATCGATGTAGGCCGGTGGCACCGCGAAGCGTTGCTCATCGCGGTAGTCGGGCACGCTGATGGGCTTTCCTTGCGCGACGACGAAACCCGGCGGCGTGTCGGGCCGGTTGGGGATGCGCGCGCCGATCTCTTCGCCCGCCACCATGCCCACGCCGCTGGCCACGCGGAACTCCATCCGGTTGGCTTCGAGCAGGAACACCATCGCGACCTCGACTTCCAGCGCCTGGGCCGCGGTGGCCGGCACATGGTCGAGCACCACCTGCGGGTCGCGCGAGTCCACGGCGAGCCGGCCCAGTTGTGCCAAGTGCTCGCTATAGCGCGCTACGACGAAGGGCAGGCCGTGGCTTTGCAACGGGCTCAGCGCGATCTCGACTATCACTTCGCGGCCGTCCTTGCGCTTGGCGACGAGCTCCATCTGCGTGCCCATCGGTCGTTGCCGCGGCGCACGCGCATACGCTTCGCGGTACGACGCATGGCGCGAGCGGATGCTGTCGGGCACCAGGACGTCGACGTTCACGCCGACCAGCTCATCCACGGCGTAGCCGAGCAGACTCTCGGCCGACGGGTTGGCGAGCACGATGACGCCTGCCGGGTCGACCAGCAGCAAGGCATCGGGGTAGGCGACGAAGAGCGAGCGGAAGACGCTGCGCTCGTCGATGCCCGACAGCAGGCCGGGAGGCGGACCGTGCGCAGGCGATGGGCTCATGACTTATGCGCTGGTTACCGGCGGCACGAGGATGTAGCCGGCGCCGCGCACCGACTTGATGATCTGCGGGTCTTCCGCATCGACCTCGAGCTTCTTGCGCAAGCGCCCGACCTGCACGTCGATCGTGCGATCGAACGGCCCGGCTTCGCGGCCGCGCGTCTGCTCGAGCAGGAAGTCGCGCGACAGCACGCGCCCCGGGTGCTGTGCAAAGGCGCGCAGCAGATCGAATTCGCCGGTTGTGAGCGCCACGTCCTTGCCCTGCGGGCTGGTGAGATTGCGCGCCGCGGTGTCGAGCTCCCAGCCGGCGAAGCACAGCTTGTGGCGGTTCGAGCCGCGTGCGGCGGGGGTTGCTCCTTCTCTCGGCGCCATGCGCCGCAGCACCGCCTTGACCCGGGCCAGCAGCTCGCGCAAGTCGAAGGGCTTGGTCACGTAGTCGTCGGCGCCGACTTCGAGGCCGACGACCTTGTCCACCGCATCGCCTCGGCCCGTCACGATGACGAGCCCGCAATGCCAGTGCTCGCGCAGCTGTCGCGCGATGGAGAAACCATCCTCGCCGGGCAACCCGAGATCGAGCAGCACGAGGGCCGGCGGATCGGCGGGCATCAGGTCGAGCAAGGCACGCCCGTTATGCAGTTGCGTGACCCGAAAGCCGTGGCTTTGCAGGTAGTTGGCCAGCAACTGGGTGATGTCGACTTCGTCGTCGACGACGGCAATGTGCTGTGGGGCGGACACGTTCTTTCTGGATGGCGCCGCTGGCTCGACGCAGCGGCTCGGCCGAAGCGTAGCAGCTTCGGGCGAGCCGCAGCGTCGGCGCTTTGGCCTGCGCTCCGCCCATCGCGCTCAATGCAGCGTATTGACCAGCACCGACGGAATCGCGAACTCGCGACCGATCACCGTGCGGGCATACAGGTAGTTGGTCCGCGCCCTCTCGCTCAATGCATCGATGTCGACATGGCCTGCCTCGTCGCACGGAAAGGCAAATGCGCGGCCGTCGTTGAACAGCGACCGAAAACGCAGCTCATAGTGACCATACCCGTGCGAAGCGATCGTGGCGTTCATCTTCGTGCTCCTTTGCGGACTCTCGCGGCTCGCGTCATGAACCGCTTGAGACAAGCTTAGGAGCCGGGTGCGAACACAGCGCCAACGCAACGCATCAGTGAGAAACGATGAGTGAACCGACGGTGTCCGAGTCAGCTCAACGCGAGGTGGTCGCGATGCCGAGCATCCGGTAGATCGGGCAGAACGCGACGATGCCGCTTGCCAGCAGCGCCACGCCGGCGTAACCCCATGGGCCTATCGTTCCGCGCGCGGCGAGGCCGATCAGCGCGAGACCGAGCAGGATGCGCAGCATCCGGTCGAAGTTGCCCACGTTGAGTTGGATCATGAGGGTTCCTTTTGCGGCGCGCGGCTGTGCTCGTTGTTGCTCGCGACGAGGCGTGCCAGCAGCTGCATGAAGATTCGCTGTTCGCTCGTGTTGAGGCGGACGGCACTCATCGCGCGACTCCGAGGCCGAACGGCGCCGGGACCAGGTTGACGATGCGGGTGAACAGCGCGCGGTATTCGGCCTCGGGCGGGTGGCCGACCAAAGGGTCGCGGTTGGCGCGGAACGCGTCGTCGAGCTCTGCCCAGTCGCTCTCGGTCAGCACCCGCTCGGCGAGCGGCAGGATCTCGCGCTCTTCGAGCTCCATGTGGGTGAGGTAGAAGCCGACGTAGCGGCCGATCGCTTCCTCGAAGCTCGCGCGCCGCGACTCGCCCATCATCTCGAACGCGAGCAGCGCATGCTCGATGTCGCGGATCTTGCGCTCGCCGCGCCCGTGATCCTCGTCGAGCCGGTCGAGCAGCTCGCGCGACAGCGGGGTGCGGGCACGAAGCTTCGGAAACAGCAGCTCCGACTCCTTGCGGTGGTGCCGCTTCTCGGGAAACTCGTCGACGTAGAACAGCATCGCCCGCAACACCGCGAAATCGGGCAGGCTGCCTTGGCGGCGGTGCTGCGCGAGCAGCAGCAGGATCGATCGCAACATCGCGGAGAGCGCCGCATGCTCTTCGCGAATGATGCTGGTGGTGAGGTGCGACATGCGAGAGGCTCCGATGGCTTCGCAAGCGTCGCACCATCGGCGCAACAAGGACTTGCCGCAGATCAAGTGCACGGCCCGCGGCGGCCATGATCGGCGGCTATGCCGCTGATGCCACGCTGTCCGCATCGCCGGGAGCTTCCTGCGCCGACTCTGATGAATGTCAAAGGCGTGCTCCATGCGAGCCCCTATCGTGAGCGCCATTCACCTGAGCCGTTGCACTGGAGTGGCGATGAAAATCGAATCTTTCCGCAGTCTCGTCCCGATGGCATTCGCCTTCGCTGCGCTTCTCGGCGCCTCGCACGCGAGCGCCGCAGGCAAGCCCGCGGGCGACCTCGGCCCGGCGCGCGGCGCACCGATCCACGCGGTGCTGACGAGTCCGCCCCACGTGCCACCCCCGCTGAAGCGCAACTA
>VBCQ01000289.1:0-2578 GCA_005882155.1 Betaproteobacteria bacterium | reverse complement strand
GTGAGCTACACGTTCTGGACTTTCCGCGGCACGGTCCCGGGCAGCTTCATCCGCGTGCGGCAGGGCGACACAGTCGAGTTCCACCTGAAGAACCATCCGAGCAGCAAGATGCCGCACAACATCGACCTGCATGGCGTGACGGGCCCGGGCGGCGGTGCCGCGTCGAGCTTCACCGCGCCGGGCCATGAGTCGCAGTTCACGTTCAAGGCGCTCAACGAAGGCATCTACGTCTACCACTGCGCGACGGCGCCGGTGGGCATGCATGTGGCTAACGGCATGTACGGACTGATCCTCGTCGAGCCGCCACAGGGCCTGCCCAAGGTCGACCACGAGTACTACGTGATGCAGGGCGACTTCTACACCGGAGGCAAGTATCGCGAGAAGGGCCGGCAGCCGTTCGACATGGAAAAGGCGATCGACGAGCGGCCGACCTACGTGCTCTTCAACGGCGCCGAGGGCTCGCTCACCGGCGACAAGGCGCTGAAGGCGCGCACCAACGAAACGGTGCGGCATCGCGTACAGCAGGAAGGCGGCACGCATCCGCAGGAAAACGTGCAGACCACGCTGATTCCCGCGGGCGGCGCGTCCATCGTCGAGTTCCATACCGAGGTGCCGGGCAACTACATCATGGTCGATCACTCGATCTTCCGCGCCTTCAACAAGGGCGCGCTCGCGATCCTCAAGGTCGACGGCGTGGACGACAAGCCGGTCTATTCGGGCAAGGAGCTCGACGCGGTTTATCTCGGCGACCGCGCCGGCGCCAACCTCGCCGCGGTGACGAAAGCGACCGAAGCATCGGCGTCGGGCACGCTGTCGGTTCAGGACCAGGTCCAGGCTGGGCAGGCGCTGTTCGCCGGCACCTGCTCGGTCTGCCACCAAGGCAACGGCGCCGGCTTGCCCGGCGTGTTCCCGCCGCTGGCGAAGTCGGACTATCTGGCGGCCGACATGAAGCGCGCGATCGGCGTGGTGCTGCGCGGCCTCAGCGGCAAGGTCACCGTCAACGGTCAGGAATACAACTCGGTGATGCCGCAGATGACGCAACTCAACGACGACGAGATCGCCAACATCCTGACCTACGTGCTCAACAGTTGGGACAACCCCGGCGGCCGCATCAGCGCCGACGACGTGAAGAAGGTGCGCCTCGATGCGCCGACCGGCAAGACCGTCGCGTCTCACTGATCGCATGTTGATGCGCGGCGTCGCAGCGGGCCTCGCGCTGCTGTGCGCTGCCGGGCGTGCGGCCGACTACGTCGCGCTGCCCGGCGGCATGTTCGAGAGCGTGCTGCCGCAGGACGTGCCGGCGCTCGCCGGGCCGGTGCGCATCGAGCCCTTCGAATTGCGCAGCGTGCCGGTGACGGTCGCCGAGTTTCTCGCCTTCGTTCGAGCGCATGGCGACTGGCAGCGCGGGCGTGCGCCGAGCGTGTTCGCGCAAGGGCGTTACCTCGGCTCAATTCGCCGGTCACCGATGTCAGCTGGTTCGCCGCGCGCGCCTACTGCGAGAGCGAGGGCGCGCGGCTGCCGACCTGGCTCGAATGGGAGTACGCCGCGGCGGCCGACGAGACACGCACCGACGCGCGCGACGACGAGCAGTGGCGCCGGCGCATCCTCGCGTGGTACGAGCGGCCGGCCGCATCGATGCTGCCCGCTGTGGGCGGCCCGCCGAACGTTTACGGCGTTCGCGACCTGCACGGACTGGTCTGGGAATGGGTCGACGATTTCAATGCGCTGTTCATCAGCGGCGACAGCCGCACGCAGGGCGACCCCGATCGCCAGCAGTTCTGCGGCGCCGGCGCGATCAGCATCGTCGGGCGCGACAGCTACGCCGTGCTGATGCGCGTGGCGCTTCTGTCGTCGCTCAACGCGGCCGACTCGACGAGCAGCCTGGGTTTTCGCTGCGCGCGGCCGCTCACCGGTTCTCCGTCATGAAGCTCATGCATTGTTCGCGCCGCGACGCGCTCTCGCTGCTCGGCGCCTGTGTATTCGCACCGGCACACGGCGCGGCGCTGCCGTCCGCTTCGATCTATCAGCTCGACGTGGCGCTCACCGACCAGAACGGCCGTACGTTTCGTCTCGCCGACCTGCGCGGCGAGCCGGTCCTGATCAGCATGTTCTACAGCTCCTGCGAGATGGTCTGCCCGCTGATCTTCGAAACCCTTCGTCTCACGATCGCCCAGGCCGGCGCGCCGGCGCGAGCGCAGGTCAAGGTATTGATGGTGTCGTTCGATCCCGCGCGAGACTCGGTGGCGCAGCTGAAGACGACTGCCGTGTCGCACAGCGTCGACGCCCACTGGACCCTTGCGCGCGCCGACGACGGCGGCGCGCGCAAGATCGCGGCGGTGCTCGGCGTGCAATACCGGCGTCTGGCGAGCGGCGAGTTCAATCACTCGAGCGTCATTCTTTTGCTCGATCGCGACGGCCAAATCCACACGCGATCCGCCCTGCTCGGCAGCGCCGACCCGAAGCTCGTTCAGGCCATCCGGCAGCTCGCCGTCAACGTGTCTTGATCTCGCGCAAGCCCGCGCGCAGCTCGCGTTCCTAACATAGGTGCATTCGAAATGCATCTTCTGTCAGGAGCGAT
>VBCQ01000285.1 GCA_005882155.1 Betaproteobacteria bacterium | reverse complement strand
CCCAGGTCTCATTGGCCGAAAGCGAGACCAACTGGTCGCTCCCGGACAGCGGCATCTCGGGACTGCAGATCCGGATCGTGCAGATCAAGGAGATCGCGTACGTCGAACCGACCGGCGATAACGCGGTGAACGATGTCTGGGACGAGATGGTGAATCCGAACGGCCTCTTGAAGCAGTTGCATCAATGGCGCGATGATTTCGGTGCCGACGTCGTGATCCTGGTGCCCGACATGTCCGGGTTCTCCGGGTCCACCGGCGGGCGTTCACGATCGTGCCGTGGACCTCCCTCACCATTCCCGACGCGTACTTCCTGACCCACGAGCTTGGCCACGTCATGGGAGCCCAGCACGAGGACACCGCGCCCGGAAATCCGTTCACGTTCAGCCGCGCGATCATCAATCCTCCCGCGAATTCCGGATCGGCCCCTGGTCCTCAGGGCGACCCCGACGGCTGCGTTCGAGGGTGGAAGACCATCATGGCCACCAGCAACAACTGCGGCTCCTGCATGACCATCGGCCAATGGTCCACCCCAGATGCGCGGCACCAGCATTGCGGCAAGTTGACGGGTGTGCGGAACTCGCGAGACAACGCGGAAACGATCCGCAAGACCGCATGGACGGTGGCCAACATCCGGTGCTCCACGTCGTCGCCGCCTTCAGCGTCTGTGCGACCCCCGAGGAACTCGCACAACTGAGGTTCGTGCCGCCGAGACACACGTTGGTTCACGAGTCCTCGTCCTCAGCACCGATTCATCCCCACCTCGCCGCCTTCAACAACCTGGCGCTGCCAGCGCTGCACCTGCCACGCGCTCGCCTCGAAGCTCACGCCGTAGATCAGCGGACCGAGGCGCAGCATTTGCAGCGCAAGCCGCGCGGCTTCGACGGAGCCGGCGTCGGCGCGCTGAGCGAGGGTGGCGAAGACTTCGGTCCACACGCTGCGCTCGGAGGGCGGCGCGGTGATGTCGCCATCGCTCACGCGCACCCCGACGAGCGCGGAGGTTTCGTCGGCCGCCACGTTGGCCGACAGCACAATGAAGGCGCCACAAGCCATCGCCATCACGAGCAGAACGCGCGCCGTCAAACGATTGCGCGGATGGTGGTGACTCGGCTTCGTCGACTCGTACTTCATGTCGATGCTCCTTCTCTCAGCGTACGGCGAGAGAGGCATCTACTTTGGACGCGGCGACGCGGTCCTGTCCTTTGCTGCGCTGAAGCCCGGCTGAAAGTTCATGAAACGTCCGCGCAGGCGTACATTGCTCGCATGCTGGCCTATCGAATCGAGCTGCTGCAGCGCATGCCGATCTTCGGAGCGATCCGCGAAGATGCTTTGCAGTTCCTGCTCGAGCAGACGCGGTCGGTCTCCGTGCGTGCGATGGACTTCTTCTTTCGCGAGCACGATGAGGCGGGCGGCATGTTCGTGCTGGAGACCGGCCGCGTGGCGGTGCTCAAGCACTGGAACGGACAAGAGCTCCTGCTGCGCCACCTGGAGCAGGGCGACTGCTTCGGCGAGATGGCGTTGATGGACCTGATGTCGCGCAGCGCGTCGATCCAGGCGGTGCAGGACTGCACCGCGATCGAGTTGCGTCCCGAGCACTTGTATCGGCTGTTCGAGCGCGACGCGGAACAGTTCGCGCTGATCCAGATGAACATGGGTCGCGAAGTGTCGCGCCGCTTGCGGGCGACCGACGAACAGCTGTTCCACGCCGAGATGCGGACGGCGTCGCGCCCGTCGGACATGCTGTTTCGCTCCACCTGATCGGTGAGGTGAGTCCCTCTCCCAGGGGGAGAGGGAGCAGTACCTTGTTTCAAGCCCCGACGTACAACTCGTTGAACTTGTGCTCGTGTGCCGCGATGCGGGCTTCGGCACGCACCTCGGCGACGCTGCGGGTCGACACGACGGTGTCGTGGAACTCGGTCGCTTCGCCGCGGCTCATCAACGTCCCGTCCATTCGCGCTTGCGCGAGCTCGGCCTTGACTTGCGCTCTTGTCAAGGTCGACGGTTCGGGGTCGAACTGGGTCGCTTCCACGGCGAAAGCGGCGCTGCCGGCGAACGTGATGGCGGCGGCGATGAGAACTTGCTTGGCATTCATGGTGCTGTCCTTGGTCGAGAAGTTGAGTAACCGGGCAGTGCGGCGTCGATCTGCTTGGCCTTCCTGTCCCGCCTCGACTGTCTCGCCAGGCGGGCCCTGCCGTCCTTTGGCGTTCTGAATCTCGGCTGAAGCGTTCTAAACCCGCCGGATAGAGTTAGATTTCTCTCTGTCGCACGGGAGGGCTCTTGCCGCACCGCCACCGCTTCGGACGCATCGAGGTCCAGCCTGCTGAACGCGTGCTGCTCGTCGACAAGCAGCCAGCCGCCATCGGCGCGCGCGCCTTCGACTTGCTGCTCGCGTTGATCGAGCACCGCGACCGCGTGGTCACGAAGAACGAGTTGCTCGACCTCGTGTGGCCCGGGCTCGTCGTCGAAGAGAACAACCTCGCGGTGCAGGTGTCGGCCTTGCGCAAGTGGCTCGGCCCGCAGGCGATCGCGACGATCCCCGGGCGCGGCTATCGCTTCACGCTGGTGCCCGATGACGATGCGGCTGCGCTGCGCGATGACACGCCGACTCGCGATGCTGCGCCATCGAGCATCACCACCCGCGCGCTGCCGACATCGACGACGACGCTGTTTGGCCGTGACGACGATCTCGCGGCGCTCGCGCAGTGGTCGGCGCAACACCGGCTCGTCACGATCGTCGGCGCCGGCGGCATCGGCAAGACCGCGCTCGCGCTCGCGGCGGCCCAAGAGCGCGAAGCGAGCTCGCGCGGCAGCGTCGCATGGGTCGAGCTCGCCGAGCTGACCGACCCTTCACTCGTGCCGAGCGCCGTCGCGCAAGCGATCGGGCTGCCGGCCAGCGGCAGCGACGATCCGTTGCCACCACTGATCGCGGCACTCAAGCCGATGCAAACGCTGCTGGTGCTCGACAACGCCGAGCATTTGCTCGACGCGGTGGCGCGGCTCGCTCGCGCCGTGTTGAGCCAGACGGGCGACGTTCGTCTGCTGGTGACGAGCCAGGCGGCGTTGAAGCTCGATGGCGAGCAGGTTTTTCGCCTCGACGCGCTGTCGGTCGCCGAGCCCGGCACACCGGCAGCGCAAGCGTTGGACCATGGCGCGGTCGCGCTGTTCGTGAGCCAGGCGCAATCCGCGGACCGGCACTTCGCGCTGACCGATGCGAACGTCGCCAGCGTCATCGAGCTGTGCCGCCACCTGGACGGCGTCGCGCTCGCGATCAAGCTCGCCGCGGCGCGGCTGCCGCTGCTCGGCCTGCAGGGTTTGACCACGCGCCTGGCTGACCGCTTCAAGCTGCTCGCGGGCGCGGGCCGCAGTGCGCCGACGCGCCAGCAGACGCTGCGCGCGGCGCTCGACTGGAGTCATGGGCTGCTGGCCCCCGCCGAGCAATCGGTGTTTCGCCGGCTCGGCGTGTTCGCCGGCGGCTTCACGCTCGAGCTTGCCAGCGCGGTGGCGAGTGACGACACGCTGGACGAATGGGCCGTCGTCGAGGCTCTGGGCACGCTTGTCGATCGCTCGCTGGTTGCCGTGGATGCGAGCGAGCGGCCGCGCTACCGCTTGCCGGAGAGCGCTCGCGACTACGCCCGCCTGCAGCTCGACGAAGCCGGTGAGCGGCAACGCGTGCACGCGCGGCATGCGCAGGTGCTCGCGGCGCGAATGGACGAGGCCTATGAGGCCTACTGGTCAACGCCCGACACGCCATGGCTCGACGCATTCGCGCCGGAGATCGACAACGTGCGCGCCGCACTCGACTGGAGCACGCGGCACGAGCCGGCGCTCGCGCTGCGGCTAGCCGGCGCGTCATCGCTGCTCTTCATGCTGCTCGGTCTCGCGCCCGAAGCGCGCAAGCGCTGCGCGGCGCTGGAAGACTTGGTCGATACAGACGACATGTCATCGGCGGCATCGCGCTTTTGGCTCGAGCACAGCCGGTTGTACTGGGAAGTGTCGAGCACGCTGATGCGCGACTTCGCCTTGAAGGCAGCGCAGCGCTACCGTGACGCGGCCAACGCGCGCGGACTCTACCTCGCACTGCGCTGCGCGGCAGGCAGCTCGGCACTGCCGCTCGCGCAAGCGTCGCTGATGCTCGACGAGATGGCGGGTCTCGAGCGCGCCGAGTGGCCTGCGCGCTTGCGCTGCCAGCGGCTGCTCGCGCAAATCAGCGTCCTGAAGTCCGAAGGCCGCAGCGCCGAGACGCGTGACGCGCTCGAAGCGCTGCTCGCGCTCGCCAAGGACAGCGGCCTCGACGCGATCGCGTCGGCCGCGCTCAGCGGATTGGCCGACGCGCATCTCGCGCTCGCCGACCCTGACGCGGCGTTGCGCTGCGCGCGCGAGCTGATCGCGGGGCGCAGTGGCCGGCGCGACAACTTCGTCCTGCACGCGCTCGCCGCGGTCGCGCAGGCGCTGCTGGCGCAAGGCCACATCGGCGACGCGCGCGCGGCGATCGCCGATTTCATCGCAACCTCGCGCAGCCGCGACTGGGAGTGGTTCGGCGTCTACGCCGATCTGTTCGCGCTGCTCGCGGCACGCGAAGGGCGCGCCGAAGCTGCGGCGCGATTGATCGGGCACGCCGATGCGGCCTGCCAGCGCGTCGGTGCACGCGACGTGCAGATGGCGCGTGCTCGGGTCGAGGCGCAGGGGATCGTCGATGCCAGGCTCGCCGCATCGGCCGTTGCGAAGTTGATGGTCGAAGGCTCGCGAATGGATCCTGAAGCGGTGTGCAGCTTGACGCTGGGAACTCAAGGATGAAACGTTCGCACCAGCACCAATGAAATCGCCGGGAAGAACAGCAGGAACGCGATGCGGATGAAATCCGATGCGAGGAACGGCATCACGCCCTTGAACGTCTCCTTCAACGGCACGTCGCGCGCCAGCCGATTGATGATGTAGACGTTCATCCCCACCGGAGGATGGACGAGCCCGATCTCCACGACCATCAGCGCGAGGATGCCGAACCAGATGCTCTTGTCGGTCTGGCCCATGCCCCAGTAGTCGAGGCTCATCACCATCGGATAGAAGATCGGGATCGTCAGCAGGATCATCGCGAGGCTGTCCATCACGCAGCCGAGCAGGATGTAGATGACGAGGATCATCACCATCACGACGAGCGGCGACAGCTCGCTGCCCTTGACCCAGGCCGCGAGCTCGGCCGGCATCTGCGACAGCGCGAGCGCGCTGTTCATCATGTCGGCGCCGAGCAGCACGAGGAAGATCATCGCGGTGGCTTGCGCGGTGCCGAGCGCGCTCGCGATCACGCCCTTCATCCGCATCCCGCCGGTCACCACCGCGAGGATGCCGCAGGCCGCTGCGCCAATGGCCGCGGCTTCGGTCGGGTTGGCCCAGCCGCCGTAAATGCCGACGATGACGATGAAGAACACCGCGAGCACCGGCGCCACTTGAACGAACGACTTCAAGCGTTCCGGCCACGCGACGCGCGCGCCAGCCGGCCCCATCGCCGGCCGCCACGTCACGAGAATCCGCACGACGATCATGTAGCCGACCATCGCGATGAGGCCGGGCAGCACCGCCGCCATGAAGAGTTTGCCGATCGACTCCTGCGTCAAGATTGCGTAGATCACGAGCGGCACCGACGGCGGGATCATGATGCCGAGCGTGCCGCCGGCGGCGAGTGCGCCGGTCGACAGGCTGCCCGCATAGCCGAAGCGCTTCAGCTCGGGCAACGCCACCTGCCCCATCGTCGCCGCGGTCGCGAGCGACGAGCCGCAGATCGCGCCGAAGCCGGCGCAAGCGCCGATCGCCGCCATCGCGACGCCGCCCTTCATGTGGCCCATGAACGCGCTGACGAAGCGAAACAGCGCCGCGCTCAATCCGCCGTGGGTCGCGAACTGGCCCATCAGCAGGAACAGCGGAATGACGACCAGGTCGTAATTCGACAGCCGCGCGAAGGCGAGGTTCTTCAGCGAATTGAGCAGCGGCGACAGCTCGCCGCCGATGAGATAGAGGTAGCCCGACGCGCCCATCGTGAACATCATGTCTGCCCCCACGTCGCTTCGCTCCTGCCCCCCAGGGGGGCGGAGCCCGCCTTGAGGCGGCTCGGCGCCGGGCTCATCGCAGTCCCCTGCGCGCACGCCAATGCCAGCTCGCCATGTAGAGCCCTGCAAGCGCGAGCAGCACGAAGCCCGGCACCATCAGGATCTGCCCGATCCACAACGGCCAGCCGAGGATCATCGTCGTCTCGCCGGCCTCTTTGATCGACAGCGCACCGGCGGTGGCGCGCCATGCGATCAGCGCGCCGAACAAGCCGACCAAGAGCGAGCCGATGGCATCGAGAAAGTGGATCTTCGACGCCGCCATGTTGTGGGTGAAGAAGTCGACCTTCACGTCGCCGCCGTTCAAGTGGCAGTACGCGAAGAAAGCTGACGCGGCGAACGCACTGCACACCTGCAACAGCTCGACGTCACCGGGCACCGGGGTGGAAAAGAGCTTGCGTCCGACGATGCTGACGATGCTCATCGCCACCAGCGCGACGAACACGAGGCCGCCGGCGATCGCTGCGGCCTTGCTGGTATTCAGCAGCACGCGGCCGTAGGGGCCGAACGACGATATCGGGCTCGCGCCGCCATCGCCGGGGATGGGTTCTTGCATGGGTGGGGAGTTGAATTCCCCCTCTCCCCCTGGGAAAGGGTTGGGGTGAGGGCCGCGGTGCTGCCTACTTCTTGTACTTCACCAACAACTCTTTCGCATCCGCGAGCATCTGCTTGCCCGGCAATCCCATCTTGTCCATGTTCGACACCCACTCGTCGTACAGCCCAGCCGACGCCTTCATCCACTGGTCGAGCTCGGCGCCCGGGATCGTGTAGAACACATTGCCATGTGCGACTGCGGCCTTGCGGCCCGGGTCGGCGCTGTCGTCCCAGATCTTGCCGGCGGTCGCCGACAGGGATGCGCCGCTGTTCTTGTCGATGACCGCTTTCAAGTCGGCCGGCAGCGCGTTGTACTTGGCCGGATTCATCGCGAGGACGAACACCGCCGTGTACAGCGCCGGACGCGACGGATCGGTCTCGCTGTCGTACTTCACCATCTCGTGCAGCTTCATCGACGGGATCACTTCCCACGGCAGCAGGAAGCCGTCGACCACGCCTTTGCTCACCGCTTCGGGCACCTGCGGCAGCGGCATCGCCACCGGCGTCGCGCCCAGCGCGGCGAGCAGCTTGTTGGTCATGCGCGTCGGCGCGCGAAACTTCAAGCCCTTCAGGTCGGCCATGGCCTTGACCTGCTTGTCGCGCGTGTGCAGGTAGCCGTTGTCGTGCACCGCGAACATCAGCGGCTTGATGCCCTTGGCGTCGAACTCGCTCTTGCCGTACTTCGCGTAGTAGTCCCACGCCGCCTTCGATCCGGCTTCGGCGCTGCTGGTGATGAACGGCAGCTCGAATACTTCCATCACCGGAAAGCGCCCCGCCGTGTAGCCGGGCAGCGTGAACGCGATGTCGACAACGCCGTCTTTCGCCTGGTCGATGAGCTGCGGCGGCGTGCCTCCGAGCTGCATCGCCGGATAGATCTGGCACTTCATCTTGTTGCCCGAGTCGGCGGCGATCTTGTCGCACCACGGCTGGAGGATTTTGGTCGGCGGCATCGCACCGGGCGGCCAGAAGTGATGGACCTTCAGCGTGAATTCCTGCGCCGCGGCGCC
The DNA here is from genome assembly GCA_005882155.1 of Betaproteobacteria bacterium. Taxonomy (GTDB): domain Bacteria; phylum Pseudomonadota; class Gammaproteobacteria; order Burkholderiales; family Burkholderiaceae_C; genus Albitalea. The sequence continues at coordinate 2,460 of VBCQ01000285.1, read as the reverse complement.
GAGCGACAGCGCCGCCGCAGCGGCCGAGAGCAGGAGCTTGAACAAGAGCTTCATCGCGATGTCTCCTAGAGATGTCGAGCAGGTGAATGGTAGAAGTGGCCGAGCCGATGCCGCTACAGGGTTGACGACATGCCGCGCGCGGCGATGACGGTTGCCGCACAGTCGCCGAAGCCGATGCGGCGCTGACCGGCACGCTCGCAAAAGCCGCGCAGCGTCACCGTGTCGCCGTCTTCGAGGAACGTGCGCGTCTCGCCATCGGGCAACATGATCGGCTGCTTGCCGCCGTGCGTCAGCTCGAGCAGCGAGCCGCCCTGCCCCACATCCGGCCCCGACTGCGTGCCACTGCCGAACAGGTCGCCGCTTTGCAGGTTGCAGCCGTTGCTCGTGTGGTGCGCGACGAGTTGCGCGAGCGTCCAGTACGCATCGCGAAAGTTCGATTGCATCAATCGCACGGCCGGCTCGGCGCGAGCGCGCATCGCCGCAGTTTGTAGCCAGACCTCGAGCGTGATGTCGATGGCGCCCTGCTCGCGATTGCTCGCGCTGTCGAGATACGGCAGCGGCTTCGGGTCGCCGGCGGGCCGCGCGAACGGCACGCGAAACGGCGCGAGCGCGTCCATCGTGACGACCCACGGCGACAGCGTCGTCGCGAAGTTCTTCGCGAGGAAAGGCCCGAGCGGCTGGTACTCCCAGGCCTGCACGTCGCGCGCCGACCAGTCGTTGAGCAGCACGAGTCCGAACAGATGATCTTCGGCCTGTGCGATCGCGATCGGCTCGCCGAGCTCGTTGCCGCTGCCGATCAACGCGCCGACTTCGAGCTCGTAGTCGAGACGCCGACAGGGCCCGAATTGCGGCTCGGCGGCCTCGGTCTTGAATTGGCCGAGCGGCCGCGGAAAGCGGTGCCCGCTCGCGCGCAGCGACGAACTGCGGCCGTGGTAGCCGATCGGCACCCACTTGTAGTTCGGCAGCAGCGGCTGGTCGGGGCGAAACAGCTTGCCGACCGCCGTCGCGTGATGAATGCCGGTGTAGAAGTCGGTGTAGTCGCCGACGCTGCACGGCATGCCCATCTCGGCCTGCGACTGCGCGACGAGGCACGATCGCAACGACGAGGTCTGTTCGCTGCCCTCGCGCAACGCCTGCGACAAGGCCGCACGAACCGCGCTTCGATCGGCATGGCTGCGCGCCATGAACGCGTTGAGGTCGCCTTGCGCCAACGGCACGAGCGCGTCGCGCGCCGCGTCGCTCCAGGTGCTGCGCGCGCTGGCCCAGCGCAGGTCGAGCACCTGGTCGCCGATGGCCACGCCGATGCGCCAAGCCTCGTCGCTGCCGGCGCGGCGAAAGCGCCCATACGGCAAGTTCTGCAGCGGGAAGTCGCTCGCCGGATCGTTGGCAGAGGCGACCCAGCTTTGCAGCGCGGTGTCGTGAGTCGCGTCGATCGCGCTCATTGAAAGCGGTCCTTCAAGCCGGCCCAGCATTCGGCATATGCGATGTCGAGCGCACCGCAGGTCAGTGCGAACTCAGTCGGATGAAATCGCCAGCGGCTTTCGAACATGAACGCGAGCGTGTCGTCGAGCTTGTGCGGCGCGAGCACCGCGCTCGATGCTTTCTCGAACGCTTCGCGATCGGGCCCGTGCGGCACCATGCTGTTGTGCAGGCTCATCCCGCCAGGCTTGAATCCTTCGGGCTTGGCGTCGTACTGACCATGCACGAGGCCCATGAACTCGCTCATCACGTTGCGGTGGTACCAGGGCGGACGGAAGGTGTCTTCGGCGACCAGCCAGCGCGGCGGGAAGATCACGAAGTCGCAGTTGGCCCAGCCGACGGTGTCCGACGGCGAGGTGAGCACGGTGAAGATCGACGGGTCGGGGTGGTCGAAGCTGATCGAGCCGATCGTCATGAAGTGCGCGGTGTCGTACTTCATCGGCGCCAGGTTGCCGTGCCAGGCGACGACGTTGAACGGTGTCGCTGCGCTCTGCGCGGTCCACAACGCGCCGCCGTATTTCTTGACGATCTGGTACGCGCCGGAGTTGTCTTCGAAGGCCGCGACGGGCGCGAGAAAGTCGCGCGCGTTCGCGAGCCCGTTGCTGCCGATCGGGCCGAGTTCGGGCAGGCGAAACGTCGCGCCGTAGTTCTCGCAGACGTAGCCGCGCGACGGCCCGTCGACACCGACCTTGAATGCCATGCCGCGCGGCAGCACCGCGATCTCGCCCGGCGCGACAGCAAGCACGCCGAGCTCGGTGGTGATCGCGAGCGTTCCTTGCTGCGGCACCAGCAGCATCTCGCCGTCGGCGTTGACGAAGGCCTTGCGCTCCATCGAACGGTTGGCGAGGTACAGGTGCGCGGCCATGCCGGTCTGCGCATCGGCGTCGCCGTTGACGATCACGGTGCGCAGACCGTCGATGAAGTCGAGCGATTGCAGCTCGACCGACGGCACCGGCAGCGGGTTCCAGCGCAGCGGATTCG
>VBCQ01000280.1 GCA_005882155.1 Betaproteobacteria bacterium | reverse complement strand
CTGATCGGCCGGTCGTGCTTGGGCAATACCCAAGCAGGAGTGCGCTGGAACAGCACTACGCGCGCCGCGGTGTTGACGAGTTGCGGCACGAGTTGCACGGCGCTCGCGCCGGTGCCGACGACACCGATGCGCTTGCTCGCCAACGGCACTTCGGCTTGCCAGCGCGCGGTGTGCATCACCGCTCCGGCGAAGTCGGCGAGGCCGGGCAGGTCGGGCATCGCCGGCCGGCTCAAGCCGCCGGTCGCACCGACGACGACGCGCGCGGTCCACTGCAGCGGCTCGCCAGCGCGATCCTGCGCGCGAACGATCCAGTGCTGCGCGGAGTCGCTCCATTCGAGCCCGGTCACGCGGGTGCGCAGACGCAAGTGCGGCGTCACCCCGAAGCTCGCAGCGCAGTCATTGAGGTAGGACTCGATTTCATGCTGCGCCGGAAATGTCCGCGTCCAGTGCGGTTGCGGCGCGAAGCTGAACGAATAGAGCAGCGACGGAATGTCGCAGGCCGCGCCGGGATAGCGGTTGGCGTGCCAAGTGCCGCCGACGCCGCTGTTCTGCTCGATGATCACGAAGTCGTGCCGACGTGCGAGCTTCAGGCGAATGGCCATGCCCAGCCCCGCAAAGCCGGCGCCGATGACGATGACGTCGTGATGCTTGGGCGGGATCATCGAAGCGACCTCTAATCTTCGTAAGCGCTCATCGGCACACAGCTGCAAAACAGATTGCGGTCCCCATAGACGTTGTCGACACGGCCGACCGGCGACCAGTACTTTTGCAGGCGCAGGCTCTTGATCGGGAAGGCCGCCTCTTCGCGCGTGTAGGCGTGCGGCCAGTCGGCTTTGAGCAGCGCTTCAGTGGTGTGCGGCGCGGCCTTCAGCGGGTTGTCTTCGCGCGGCCACTCGCCTTGCTCGACTTTGCGGATCTCGCCGCGGATCGCGATCATCGCGTCGCAAAAGCGGTCGAGCTCCTTCAGCGGCTCGCTCTCGGTCGGCTCGACCATCAAGGTGCCGGCGACCGGGAAGCTCAGCGTCGGCGCGTGAAAGCCGTAGTCGATCAGCCGCTTGGCGACGTCTTCGGCGCTGATGCCCGAGCTGTCCTTCAGCGGCCGCAGGTCGAGGATGCACTCGTGCGCGACGCCGCCGCCCTTCACGCCGTCGATGTTGCCGCTGAAGTGGATGTCGTAGTGATCTGCGAGCCGCGCCGCGACGTAGTTCGCGCTCAGGATCGCGATCTCGGTCGCCTGCTGCAGGCCTTGCGCGCCCATCATGCGAACGTACATCCAGCTGATCGGCAGCACCGCGCCATTGCCGAGCGGCGCTGCCGACACCGGCCCGATCGCGAGCGGCGAGCGCTCCTCACGCGGGATCGCGGGATGCGTCGGCAGGTACGGCACCAAGTCTTCGACCACGCACACCGGACCGACACCGGGGCCGCCGCCGCCATGCGGGATGCAGAAGGTCTTGTGCAGGTTGAGGTGGCTCACGTCGCCGCCGAACTCGCCCGGCGCGGCGACGCCGACCAGCGCGTTCATGTTCGCGCCGTCGACGTAGACGCGCCCGCCGTGGCGGTGCACGAGCTCGCACAGCTCTTTCACGCGCGTCTCGAACACGCCGTAGGTGGAAGGGTAGGTGATCATCACGCAGGCGAGATTGCGGTCGTGTTGCTCGCACTTGGCCTTCAGATCGGCAAGATCGACGTTGCCCTCGGCATCGCACTTCGTCACCACCACCTGCAGCCCGGCCATCTGCGCGCTCGCCGGGTTGGTGCCATGGGCCGACTCGGGGATCAGGCAGATGTTGCGATGGCCTTGGCCGCGCGCTTCGTTCCACGCCTTGATCGCGAGCAGCCCGGCGTACTCGCCTTGCGAGCCGGCGTTCGGCTGCAGACTGATGCCGGCGTAGCCGGTCGCCTCGCACAACCAATCGCGCAACTGTTGGTCGAGCTCGAGATAGCCGGCGAGCTGGTCGTGCGGTGCGAACGGGTGGATGTTGGCGAACGCTGGCCAGGTGATCGGAATCATTTCGCTCGTCGCGTTCAGCTTCATCGTGCACGAGCCGAGCGGGATCATCGAGCGATCGAGCGCGAGGTCTTTGTCCGACAGGCTGCGGATGTAGCGCAGCATCTCGGTCTCGCTGTGGTGCGCGTTGAACACCGGGTGCGTCAAGAACGGGCTGCGGCGCGCCAGGTCGGCAGCGAACAGCGGCGCGATGCCGTTCTCGAATTGCGCGAACGCGGGCAGCAGCTGGCCACGCGCGAACAGCGCCCACAGCGCGTGGAGGTCGTCGCGCGTCGTCGTCTCGTCAAGCGTGATGCCGACCGAGGTGGCGCTCGCGCGGCGCAGGTTGTAGCCGGCGTCGCGCGCCGCCTGCAGCACCGCGCTGGTGTGGTCGGCGGTCACGACTTCGACGGTGTCGAACGCGCTCTTGTTCGCGAGATGGCAGCCGAGCTGCTCGAGCCCCGCGGCGAGTGCCGCCGTGTAGCCCGCGACGCGCCGCGCGATCCGCTTCAGCCCCGCGGGCCCGTGGTAGACGGCGTACATGCTCGCTACGACGGCGGGCAGCACCTGGGCCGTGCAGATGTTCGATGTGGCCTTCTCGCGCCGAATGTGCTGCTCGCGCGTCTGCAGCGCGAGGCGGTACGCCGGGTTGCCGTGCACGTCGACGCTGACGCCCACCAGCCGGCCCGGCATCGAGCGCTTGAATTCATCGCGCGTCGCCATGTACGCAGCGTGCGGGCCGCCGTTGCCCATCGGCATGCCGAATCGCTGCGTGTTGCCGACGGCGATGTCGGCGCCCATCTCGCCCGGCGGCTTCAGCAGCGCGAGCGCGAGCAGGTCGGCGGCGACGATCGCGAGGCCGCCTCTGGCGTGCACGGCGGCGATGACCGGCTGCAGATCGCGCACGACGCCGGTGACGCCGGGGTATTGCAGCAGCACCGCGAATGCATCTGCGTCGCTCGCCTCGTCGACCGTGCCGGTGACGACCGTGATGCCGAGCGGCTTGGCACGCGTTTGCACGACTGCAAGCGTTTGCGGCAGCACGTCATCGGCGACGAAGAAGGTCGTCGATTTGCTTTTTCCCACGCGCATCGCGAGCGTCATCGCTTCGGCGGCCGACGTGGCCTCGTCGAGCATCGACGCGTTCGCGATCGCCATGCCGGTGAGGTCGGTCACCATCGTCTGGAAGTTGACCAGCGCTTCCATGCGGCCCTGCGAAATCTCCGCCTGATACGGCGTGTAGGCGGTGTACCAGGCCGGGTTCTCGAGCACGTTGCGCAAGATGACGCCCGGCGTGTGCGTGCCGTGGTAGCCCTGGCCGATGAAGCTCTTCAGCAGCTTGTTCTTGGCGGCGATGGTCTTCAGCTCTGCCAGTGCCTGCGCTTCGGTCAGCGGCGCCGGCAGATCCATCGCCTCGGCGCGCGCGATGCTTCGCGGCACGATCGTGTCGATCAGCGCGCGACGCGATGCCGCGCCGATGACCGACAGCATGTGGCGTTCTTCGTCATCCTCGATGCCGATATGGCGGGCAATGAATTCGGACGCGTTCTCGAGCTCGCCGAGCGGGCGAACGTTGAGCTGGTGGGCGGACATCAGCATTTAGCGGGTTCCAAATGGGTCAGGGCAAGCATTTCAGCTGTTCTTCACCAGCACGTCATACGCCGGCTGGTCCATCAGGCGATCGAACTCGGCCATGTCGGTCACGTGGACCTTGAAGAACCAGCCGTTGCCGAGCGGGTCGCGGTTGGCGAGCGACGGGTCGGCACGCAGCTCTTCGTTCACTTCGACGATCTCGCCACCGACCGGCATGTAGATGTCGGCCGCGGCCTTCACCGATTCGACGACCCCGGCGACCTCGCCTTTCTTGAACGTTCGGCCGACCTCGGGCAGATCGACGAAGACGACGTCACCGAGCGCGTCCTGCGCGTGCAGCGTGATGCCGACCGTCGCGGCCTCGTGGTCCTCGATGTTGATCCACTCGTGGTCGGGGGTGTACATGGTCGTCATGGGATGGGTGCTCCTGATGAAAGGTGTGAAGATGGATCAGCCGCGGAAATAGCGGTGGGGTGCGAACGGCATCGTGGTCACGCGCATCGGCTGCGGCTTGTTGCGAACGTCGGCATAGACCTCGTGGCTCAGCTGCGTGTGGTTGGTCGCGAGGTAGGCCATCGCGATCGGGTGGCCAACGCTCGGCGCCAAGGTGCCGCTGGTCACATGGCCGAGCGCGTGTCCGCGGTTGTCGGCGATCTTCGCGCCTTCGCGCACCGGCACACGCTCGAGTCCGATCAAGCCGACGCGCTTGACGACCGGGCCGGTCGCGAGCTGGCCATCAATGACGCTCGCGCCGGGGTAGCCGCCGTGGCGCGCCCCGCCGACGCGTCGCACCTTTTGGATCGCCCACGTGAGCGCAGCTTCGACCGGCGTCGTCGTCTCGTTGATGTCGTGGCCGTACAGGCACAGGCCGGCTTCGAGGCGCAAGGTGTCGCGTGCGCCGAGCCCGGCGGGCTTGACCTCGGGGCGCGCGAGCAGGGCGCGCGCGAGGGCCTCGGCGTCGTCGGCCGGCACCGAGATCTCGAAGCCGTCTTCGCCGGTATAGCCCGATCGGGTGACGAAGCAGTCGATGCCGTTGAGCATGAAGCTGTCGCCGGTCATGAAGGTCAGGCGAGCGACGTCCGGGTTCAGCGCGGACAGCGCAGTGACCGCCTTCGGCCCCTGCAACGCAAGCAGTGCGCGATCCGGCAGCGGCTGAACGTTGCAGCGGTGGCCGATGTGCGTGACCAGATGCTTGATGTCGGCGTGCTTGCAAGCCGCGTTGACGACGAGGAACAAATCGTTCTCGCGCCGCGTGATCATCAGATCGTCGAGGATGCCGCCGCTCGAGTTGGTGAACAACGCGTAGCGCTGCTTGCCGAGGCCGAGATCGACCACGTCGACCGGAACGAGCGACTCGAGCGCCTTCGCGGCGTCGGCGCCGACGAGGCGCAACTGGCCCATGTGCGACACGTCGAACAGCGACGCGGCTTCGCGGCAATGGCGGTGCTCGGCAATGATGCCGCCGGGATAGTTCACCGGCATGTCGTAGCCGGCAAACGGCGTCATCTTGGCGCCGAGCTCGAGGTGCAACGCGTACAGCGGCGTCGTTAGCAATTCAGTGGCGGACATGGCGGTCTCCGAGGGCACTTTCCGGGCCAGCGCGCAATCAACTGATTGATCGCGCGATGGGGATGCCCTCTCTGTCCGCTTTACCTGAGAGATTGGCGGCCTCCGGATGACGGTCGACCGCTTGCCCCTTCGGTGGGCCCACTCGGGGTGGGCCTCTCTCCAGCGAGGAACGCCCTGCGTTGCTTCAGAGCGCTTGCCAGTCCTTTTGCCTGAGCGTTCGGGCGTTTCATTTCTGATCGACCCTGCGCCTTCGGCGGCTTCACGTGGAAGCTCTCTCCTGGCAGGCTGTCAGTGTAGCAGTGGCCTGCGCGAAAAGACCCTTGGCATGGGGTATCGTGGCTGCCTGGACTGAGCTCGCCATCATGGTCGACGACATCCCCACGCTGAGACGCATCCTGCGCAGCTGCCACACCATCGCGGTGGTCGGCTTGTCGGCCGAATGGCACCGGCCGAGCAACTTCGTTGCGAAGTACTTGCAGCAGCATGGCTACCGCGTGATCCCGGTCAATCCGCGCTATGCCGAGGTGCTCGGTGAGCGCTGCTATCCGAGCCTCGTCGATGTTGCGGAACCGATCGACATGGTCGACGTGTTTCGCCGCAGCGAAGACGTGTTGCCGATCGCCGAACAGGCACTGCAGATCGGCGCTAAATGCTTGTGGCAACAAATCGGCGTGAAGAACCTCGACGCCGATCGCATCGCGCGTGAAGCAGGGCTCGATTCGGTGCTGGACCGCTGCGTGAAGATCGAGCACGCGCGACTGTTCGGTGGCCTGCATTGGGCTGGCGTCAACACGCGCGTGATCTCGGCCACCCGTCCGACGTAGCATGGCCGATCATCCGTTCCACGCCGAAACGCTGGCGATTCACGCCGGCCAGATCCCTGATGCCGCAACCGGCGCGCGCGCCTTGCCGATTTACCAGACGACGAGCTTCGTCTTCGACAGCGCCGACCACGCAGCGTCGCTGTTCAATCTGCAGACCTTCGGCAATGTGTATTCGCGCTTGTCGAACCCGACGGTTGCTGCGCTCGAAGAGCGCTGCGCCGCGCTCGAAGGCGGCCGCGCGGCGGTCGCGTCTGCCAGCGGCATGGCGGCCGAGACGATGGCGCTGATGACGATCCTGCAGCACGGCGACCACATCGTCGCGGCCGGCTCGCTGTACGGTGGCTCGGTGACGATGCTCGCGGTCAACCTGGCGAAGTTCGGCATCGATACGAGCTTCGTCGATGCGACGAGCCCGGAAGCTTTCGCCGCCGCGATGCGGCCGAACACCCGCGCGGTGTTTGCCGAATCGCTCGGCAACCCGAGCCTTGCGGTGCTCGACATCGCGGCTGTCGCCGAGGTCGCGCATTCGCACGGCGTGCCGCTCGTGATCGACAACACCGTGCCATCCCCGTTCCTGTGCAACCCGCTGCGTTTCGGCGCCGACATCGTCGTCCACTCTGCGACCAAATACCTCGCGGGCCACGGCACGACGCTCGGCGGCGTGATGGTCGAAAGCGGCAAGTTCCCCTGGGACAACGGCAAGTTCCCCGGCATGACCGAGCCTTCTCCCGGCTACCACGGCGTGATCTTCCACGAGACCTTCGGCGACTTCGGCTTCACGATGCGCGCGCGCATGGAGACCCTTCGCGTCTACGGCGCCGCGCTGTCGCCGATGAGCGCTTGGCAGATCCTGCAAGGCGTCGAGACGCTGCATGTGCGGATGGAGCGGCATTGCCTGAACGCGCGAAAAGTCGCCGCGTTTCTGCGTGAGCATCCTCGCGTCAGCTGGGTCAACTATCCGGGCCTCGCCGAGCATCCGCAGCACGCGCTGGTCGCGCGGCAGATGCGCGAGGTCGACGGTGCACCGGGAGCGTCGGGGCTGCTCGCATTCGGGGTGAAGGGCGGGGCGGATGCCGGCGTGAAGTTCATCGAGTCGGCGCAGTTCATGAGCCATCTCGCCAACATCGGCGACACCCGCACGCTGATCATTCACCCCGCATCGACGACGCATCGCCAGCTCGACGAAGCCCAGCAGCGATCGGCCGGCGTGCTGCCCGACATGGTCCGCGTGTCGGTGGGCATCGAGCACATCGACGACATCTTGTGGGATGTTGACCAGGCATTGCAGAAGACGGGAGCCTGAGATGACGAACATCTACGAACGAGACCTCGACAAGAACGCGGCAAACTTCGTCGCGCTGTCGCCGGTCAGCTTTGTCGAGCGCAGCGCCGAAGTGTTCGGCGACCTGCCGGCGGTCATTCATGGACAGCGCCGCTACTCATGGGCGCAAATGCGCGAGGCCGGAGATGGTCGAGGCGCACTACGCGGTGCCGGCGCTGAACGCCGTGCTCAACACCTTGAATACGCGGCTCGATGCGCCATTGATCGCCTGGCAGATGAACCACTGCGAGGCCGAGGTGCTGATCACCGACCGCGAGTTCGCGCCGACGATGCGCGAGGTGCTGCGTCTGCTGCGCGACGAGCATGGCCGCACGCCGGTCGTCATCGATGTCTGCGACAGCGAGTACGGCGGCGCGGGCGATCGGCTCGGCAAGCACGAGTACGAGGCGCTGCTCGCCGAGCACGAGCCGTTGCCATCGCTCGACGGGCCACGCGACGAATGGGATGCGATCGCGGTGTCGTACACCTCGGGCACGACCGGCGACCCGAAGGGCGTCGTCACGCATCACCGCGGCGCGTATCTGAACGCGGTGTGCAACGCGGCGACCTGGACGATGCCGCACTTCCCGCGCTACTTGTGGACCTTGCCGATGTTCCATTGCAACGGCTGGTGCTTCCCGTGGACGGTCGCGATGCTCGGCGGCACGCACATCTGCCTGCGCCGCGTCGAAGCGAAAGCGATTCTCGATGCGATGCGCGAGCACCGCGCCGATCACTACTGCGCTGCGCCGATCGTCCACAACCTGTTGATCACCGCGCCTGCCGAATGGCGCGACGGCATCACGCAGAAGGTGCGCGGCATGGTCGCCGGCGCGGCGCCGCCGGCCGCGATGATCGAGGGCATGGCACAGCTCGGCTTCGACATCACGCATGTCTATGGCCTGACCGAGGTCTATGGGCCGGCGGCGGTGGCCGTGAAGCGCGACCGCTGGGCGCACGAGACTCTGTCCGAGCAGACGCGGCTCAACGGCCGCCAAGGTGTGCGCTACGTGCTGCAGGAAGGCATGACGGTGCTGGACCCGGCAACGATGACCGAGGTGCCGGCCGACGGCCAGACGATGGGCGAGATCATGTTTCGCGGCAACATCGTGATGAAGGGCTACCTGAAGAACCCGTCGGCCACGGCCAAGAGCTTCGAGGGTGGCTGGTTCCACACCGGCGACCTCGCGGTGATGGAGGCTGACCGCTACGTGAAGATCAAGGACCGCAGCAAGGACGTGATCATCTCGGGCGGCGAGAACATCAGCTCGATCGAGGTCGAGGACGCGCTGTACCGGCACCCGGCGGTGATGGCGTGCGCTGTCGTCGCGCGACCGGACCCGAAGTGGGGCGAGACGCCGCTTGCCTTTGTCGAACTGAAGCCGGGCGCGAGCGTGACGGCGAGCGAGCTGATCGCGCATTGCCGCGGTCTGCTCGCCGGCTACAAGGTGCCAAAGGAAGTCCGCTTCGAAGCGATTCCGAAGACCTCGACCGGCAAGATCCAGAAGTTCATGCTGCGCGAGCGCGCTCGCTCGGCCGCGGCGATCGAATGAGCAGGAGGCTGTATGTCGGAACCTGCTGAAGCCTTGGTGCTCGCGTCGCGCGATTCGCGCGGCGTCGTCACGCTGACGTTGAATCGTCCCGAAGCGTTCAACGCCTTGTCCGAGGCGATGCTCGCCGCGCTCCAAGCCGAGCTCGACGCGATCGCGAACGACGATGCCGTACGGGTCGTGGTGCTCGGCGCAAACGGCAAAGCCTTCTGCGCCGGCCACGATCTGAAGGAGATGCGCGCAGCGCCGTCGCTCGCCTACTACCAGGCCTTGTTCGCGCAGTGCTCGACGCTGATGCTCAGCGTGCAGCGACTGCCGGTGCCGGTGATCGCGCGGGTGCAGGGCATCGCGACGGCAGCCGGCTGCCAGCTGGTCGCGATGTGCGATCTGGCGGTCGCCGTCAGGACGGCAAAGTTCGCGGTCAGCGGCGTCAATCTCGGGCTGTTCTGCTCGACGCCCGGGGTCGCGTTGTCGCGCAACGTCAGCCGCAAGCAGGCGTTTGAAATGCTCGTCACCGGCGAGTTCATCAGCGCAGAGCAGGCACTGGAGAGGGGATTGGTCAACCGCGTCGCCGAGCCGGATCGGCTCGATGCCGAAGTCGAAGCGCTGGTGGCCAGCATCGCCGCCAAGCCGCGCGTTGCGGTGGCAATGGGAAAGGCCTTGTTCTACCGGCAGCTTGAAAAAAGCATCGCGGCGGCCTATGACGACGCGGGCCAAACGATGGCCTGCAACATGATGGACGAGTCGACGCTCGAAGGCGTGCAGGCCTTCATCGAAAAGCGCCCACCACGCGGGTCAAGCTCGCAAACCCCTTGAATATGGGGGATGTCACTCGGGTGCACGACAAGTCTGCACTGAGGGCGGTTTTTGCGACAGAATTGCGCGGTGCTTCAGCCTGCTTGCGGTGTTGGCAGGACAATTGCGATTCGCAGTATTTCCAGTGAGTCACGCGCATGTTCAATCGCCCGCCTCCGAAACCTCCCGGCTTTCCCGACTCGATCGACTTCGAGCTGACCGACTTTGCCGACGCCCGCCATGCGCTCGATGAAGTGCCGCCCGGCGTGATCGAAGTTCAGCAGCTGAAGCCGGGTTATTGGGAGCAGCGGCGGCGCAAGTCCGTCGCGACCGACAAGGCACTGACCGGCGGTTCGCTCGACTGGATCATGGGCATGCCGCCCGAGTTGCGGCCGGCTGTTCTGGCCGATCGCTATCCGCGCGTCGTCAACATGGTCGCCGCTGCGTGGACCGACGTCGAGCGCTGCATCACGACGCTCGACGAGCTGATCGTCGATCACCGCGGTGGTCGCAAAGGCTTCTCGGTCGAAGTGGATTCCGAATTGCGGGCGCTGCGCAGGTACCGGATCGCGTTGGGCCGCTAGCCGATACCCGATTCCGGCTACATGCCGGAATAGTTGGGCCCGCCGCCGCCCTCGGGCGTGACCCACACGATGTTCTGCAACGGGTCCTTGATGTCGCAGGTCTTGCAGTGCACGCAATTCTGCGCGTTGATCTGCAGTCGCTCCGCGCCACCATCGTCGACGAACTCGTAGACCCCCGCCGGGCAATAGCGTGACTCGGGGCCGGCGTACTTCGCAAGATTGACCTGCACCGGGACTCGGGGCCGGCGTACTTCGCAAGATTGACCTGCACCGG
>VBCQ01000284.1 GCA_005882155.1 Betaproteobacteria bacterium | reverse complement strand
CCAAAGAACGCTCGCTGTTGCGCCGCCACCCATGGATCTTCGAAGGCAGCATCGCCAGCGGCAAGGCCGACAGCGGCGAGACCGTACGGGTCGAGTCGCGCAACGGCGAGTTCCTTGCCTGGGGCGCGTACAGCCCCGCATCGATGATCCGCGTTCGTGCCTGGAGCTTTGACGAATCCGAGCGCATCGACACCGCGTTCTTCGCGCGGCGCATCGCCCAAGCCATCGCATTGCGAGCGCGACTCCCAGTTGATAGCGACGCGCTACGCCTGATCCACGGCGAGGCCGATGGCCTGCCGGGTCTCGTCGTCGACCGCTATGCCGACACCTTGTGCGCGCAATTTCTCTCCGCCGGCGTCGAGCGCTGGAAGAGCACCATCGCCGACCTGCTGCTCAAGGCTACCGGCCTCACGCGCCTGTACGAACGCAGCGACGCGAGCGTGCGCGGCCTCGAAGGTCTGCCCGCCGCGACCGGCTGGTTGCGCGGCGACGGCGCCACCGAGCTGACGATTCGCGAGCACGACTGGAAGCTCACGCTCGACATCGCCGAGGGCCACAAGACCGGCTACTACCTCGACCAGCGCGACAACCGCAAGCTGTTCGCCGACACGGTGCGCCACTTCGGCTGCCAACGCGTGCTCAACTGCTACAGCTACACGGGAGGATTCAGCATCGCAGCGCTTGCCGGCGGTGCGAGCCAGGTGACGAGCGTCGATTCGTCGGCCCCGGCGCTCGAACGTGCGATCGCGCATGCGGCGCTGAACGGCTTCGAGGCAGCGCGCCATGCGACCCTCGATGCCGACGTGAACCAGACCTTGCGTGAATGCATCGAGCAAAGCCGCAGCTTCGACGCGATTGTTCTCGACCCACCGAAGTTCGCACCGAGCGCGTCGCACGCCGAACGCGCCGCGCGCGCCTACAAGGACATCAACCGCCTCGCGTTCAAGCTGCTGGAACCAGGCGGCGTGCTCTTCACGTTCTCGTGCTCGGGCGGCATCAGCGCCGACCTGTTCCACAAGATCGTCGCCGGTGCCGGGCTCGACGCCGGCGTCGACGGACTGATCTACGCACGTGTCGGCGCCGCGCCCGATCACGCGATGACGGTGACCTTCCCCGAAGGCGAGTACCTCAAGGGTCTGCTGATCATCAAGCGCTGAGCTGCGGCAGCGCGACTTGGGTGTGGAACTTCGCGCGGCGCACGCTGAAGAAGGTCTTCACGTTGCGCACGTTCGCGTCCTGCGTGAACAGGCGCTCGACCAGTGCGTTCCACGCGCTCATGTCGGCCACCTGCAGCACGAGGATGAAGTCGGGCCCGGGCGACACGCGGTGGCACTGCTGCACCGCTGCGTCGCCCACGGCGCGCTGCTCAAAGGCCGCGAGGTGCTCCGCGCCTTGTCGATCGAGCGTGATCTCGGCAATTGCCGTCAGCCCCGCGCCGAGCCGCTCGGGTGACAGCACCGCGACGCGGCGCTCAATGACGCCCGATTCGACCAAGCGCTTGACCCGCCGCAGGCAGGTCGCCGGCGAGGTGTGGGCGGCTGCCGCGAGGTCCTGATTCGACAGCGAGGCGTCGTGCTGCAGCAGATGAAGGATGCGCAGATCGGTCGCGTCAAGGGTGATGGCGGTGTTCTGTTCTTCCATGGCATTGGCGCCTATGACAGATTATTGCATCAATATCATGAAGAGCAAATTTCCGTCATCAAGACACGAAGTTTGCAAGCCAGTTTCAAGCCGCCCGTCCTACGATCCAGCCATTCGAAACCCTCGAGGAGACTCGATCATGTGTGGCATCGTCGGCGCCGTCAGCACGCGGAACATCGTTCCGGTTCTCATCGAAGGGCTGAAGCGGCTCGAGTACCGCGGCTACGACTCCTGCGGTGTCGCGGTCCATCAAGGCGGCGAACTGCGGCGCGCGCGGAGTACCGCGCGCGTGGCCGAGCTCGAGGCCAGCGTCGCCCATGACGAGGTGCAAGGCGGCACCGGCATCGCTCACACGCGCTGGGCGACGCATGGCGCACCGGCAGTCCACAACGCGCACCCTCACTTCTCGCACGGTCCCGGCGCGCGCGAGGCGACGGCCGGTCGCATCGCGCTCGTCCACAACGGCATCATCGAAAACCACGACGAGCTGCGCGCCGAGCTGCAGGCCAAGGGCTATGCCTTCACGAGCCAGACCGACACCGAAGTCATCGCCCATCTGATCGACCATTTGTACGACGGCGACCTGCTCGACGCGGTGCAGCGCGCCACCTTGCGGCTGCGCGGTGCCTACGCCATCGCGGTGTTCTGCCGCGATGAGCCGCAGCGCGTCATCGGCGCGCGCGAAGGCTCGCCGCTGGTGCTCGGCGTCGGTGCCGACGAGCGCTCCGGCGACCACTTTCTCGCGTCAGACGCGATGGCGCTGGCCGGCGTGACCGACCAGATCGTCTACCTCGAGGAAGGCGACGTCGTCGATCTGCAGCTCGGCAAGGTGTGGATCACGCAGCGCAGCGCCGACGGCCGCTACGCGCCGGTGCAGCGCGCGGTGCGCACCGTGCACGCGCACACCGGCGCAGCCGAGCTCGGGCCGTATCGGCACTACATGCAGAAGGAAATCTTCGAACAGCCGAAGGCGATCGCCGACACGCTCGATGCGGTGGCCAACGTGTCGCCCGAGCTGTTCGGCGATGGCGCATACAGCGTCTTCAAGAACATCGACTCGGTGCTGATCCTCGCCTGCGGCACCAGCTACTACAGCGGCTCGACGGCGAAGTACTGGCTCGAAAGCATCGCGAAGATCCCGACCACGGTCGAGATCGCCAGCGAGTACCGCTACCGCGACAGCGTGCCGAACCCGCGCACGCTGGTCGTCACGATCAGCCAGAGCGGCGAGACGGCCGACACGCTCGCCGCACTGAAGCATGCGCGCGCGCTCGGCATGCCGCACACGCTGACGGTGTGCAACGTCGCCACGAGCGCGATGGTGCGCGAATGCGAGCTCGCCTACCTCACGCGCGCCGGCGTCGAGATCGGCGTCGCGTCGACCAAGGCCTTCACGACCCAACTCGTCGGCCTGTTCCTGCTCACGCTCGCGCTCGCGCAAGTCCGCGGCCACCTGAGCGACGCGCAGGAAGCCACGCATCTGAAGGCGCTGCGCCATCTACCGAAAGCGGTGCAAGCGGTCCTCGCGCTCGAGCCGCAAGTCATCGCCTGGAGCGAAGAGTTCGCGCGCAAGGAAAACGCGCTTTTTCTCGGCCGCGGCCTGCATTACCCGATCGCGCTCGAAGGCGCGTTGAAACTGAAGGAGATCAGCTACATCCACGCCGAGGCCTACCCGGCCGGCGAGCTCAAGCACGGCCCGCTCGCACTCGTCACCTCGGCGATGCCCGTCGTCACGGTGGCGCCGAACGACGCGCTGCTCGAAAAGCTGAAGAGCAACCTGCAGGAAGTGCGCGCGCGAGGCGGCGAGCTGTTCGTGTTTGCCGATGCCGACACCCGCATCGAATCGGGCGAAGGCCTGCACGTGATCCGCATGCCCGAGCACTACGGCGCGCTGTCGCCGATCCTGCATGTCGTGCCGCTGCAGCTGCTCGCGTATCACACCGCGTGTGCGCGCGGGACTGATGTGGATAAGCCGCGGAATTTGGCGAAGAGCGTGACGGTGGAGTAGGCTGCGCGTCCAGCTTGGAGAGATCGCCATGGCTGCACGTTCAATTGCCTCGCTGTCGCTGAGCTTCGGCTTGGTATCGAGCGCTGAGCTCAAGCTCACGCTGCAGCTCATCGAGCAGATCTCCACCGACACCTACGACCCCGCGCAATTCGAGGATGAAGAGAAAAAACGCATCCTCGCTGCCATCGACTAGAAGATCGCCGGCAAGCACATCGTCGCACCCGCGCAGCCCGAGCCCTCGAGCGGGGCGCAAGTGATCGACCTCATGGATGCCCTGCGTGCGAGCCTCGGGCGCGGGGCTGGCGGCAAGGCCAAAGCCGCTGCAGCGCCGCCGGTCCCCGCAGTT
>VBCQ01000283.1 GCA_005882155.1 Betaproteobacteria bacterium | reverse complement strand
GGCGGGCATGCCGATGACTCATCACAAAGCGTCGACTGGGTCGTCGCCGCCGAGCGCAGCGCGCGGCTCGCGAGCGAGCGACTCGCGGGCGCGTCGCATGGCACCGGTTGCGTGTTCTCCGCGGTGCTCGTCGGCATGCTGGCGCAAGGCTGGGACGTCTTGGAGGCAGCGACCGAAGCGAAGTTGCGCGTTCACGCCGGCATCGCGCAAAGCATCGCCATCGGCCCCGGGCGGCTGAACACGAACCCGGATGCGAAGTTGGCGAGCGACCATCTGCCGACCTTCCACTGGATCCCGGGCGACGAGTCGCTCGGCGCGCCGATGCCGTTCGCGCGGACCATCGGGCCGCTCGGCTTCTATCCGATCGTCGACAGCGCCGACTGGGTCGAGCGCCTGCTCGCCTGGGGTGTGCGAACGATCCAGCTGCGCATCAAGCAGGGCAGCCTCCCCGAAGCCGAATTGAAGGCGCAACTCGCGGCGGCCGTGCGTGCGGCGCGCGAGATCGCCGGCGCGCAGCTCTTCGTCAACGACCACTGGCGCGACGCGATCGAGTTGGGCGCCTATGGCGTTCACCTCGGGCAGGAGGATCTGGCGAATGCCGACCTCTCGGCCATGAACGCCTCGGGCCTGCGACTGGGCGTCAGCTCGCACACGCCGCTCGAGATGGCGCGCGCGCATGCCGTGCAGCCGAGCTACGTCGCGCTCGGCCCTGTCTACCCGACGACCTTGAAGGCGATGCGCTACGCGCCGCTCGGACTCGAGCGTCTGCGCGATTGGACGCGCCGCTACCAGCCGCGCTACCCCGTGGTCGCGATCGGCGGCATTTCGTTGGAGCGCGCACAAGCGGTGCGCGACAGCGGCGTCGATTCGATCGCGGTGGTCAGCGCCGTCACGCAGGCCGAGCGTCCGCGCGACGCAGTGGAGGCTTTCCTGCAGGTCTTCGCTGCGCCGTAAATCAAGCTCAGGGCTTGCTGGTCGTGCTGCCGGTTTCGGCGACGAAGCCGATCCGATTCAGCCCGGCCTTTTGCACCATGCCGATCAGCTCGGCCACGCGGCCGTAGGGCACGCTCTTGTCGGCGCGCAGCTGCACTTCGGTTTGCGGATTCTTGCGCGCCGCATCGGCGACGCGCGCAGCGAAAGCCGCCGGCTCCAGCGCCTCGTCGCCGACATAGAGCTTGCCGGCCGGGTCGATCGCCACCGTGATGAACTGCGGTGCGTCGCTCGGCTGGGCAGCATCGGTCTTCGGCAGGTCGAGCTTCAGGCTCGACGTCATCAACGGCGCGGTGATCATGAAGATCACCAGCAGTACCAGCATCACGTCGATCAGCGGCGTCATGTTGATGTCGCTCATCGGCGGCGGGCCACTGCTGCGCTCGAGGCGTCCAAATGCCATCGCAATCAGGCCCGTGCAGCGTCGGTGATCATTTCGCGCAGGTCGTGAGCAAAGCCTTCGAGCTCGGCTTCGCAGGCACCGACGCGCTTGCCGAAGATGTTGTAGGCGAGCACTGCCGGGATCGCCACCGCGAGGCCGGCCGCCGTCATCACCAGCGACTCGCCGACAGGCCCCGACACGCGCTCGATCGTGATCGCGCCGGCTGCCGAAATACTGATCAGCGCATGGTAGATGCCCCATACGGTGCCGAAGAGGCCGATGAACGGCGCCGTGCTGCCGATCGACGCGAGCAGCACCTGGCCGAACTGCAGTTGCGTGAGCACCGCATGCAGCGCGTCGCGCAGCCGCCGCGTCAGCTGCGAGTCGATGTGGCCATGGGCTTCGAGCGTGTTGGCGTTCGGGCTCGCAGTCGCGGCGAGCAGCAGCGGGGCGAGCACCTGCTCGCGATCGAACGCGGCGAGCTGGTCGCGGCCCGACGCGACGTTGGCCGCGCTCCAAAACGCCGGCACCGCGCGCGCGATGTCGACACGCACGCGGCGCAGCAGCCAGCCTTTCCAGAAGATCACCACCCAGGCGCTGACCGACATCACGAGCAGCAGCGCCGCGACGCTGCGGGTGATGAAGTCACCCTGCTGCCAGAAGTTGCCGAAGCCGGTCACAGGCCCAACACCTCGTTCATGCCGAACAGGCCTTGACGCTGCGTCGCGAGAAAGCGCGCCGCCCGCAGTGCGCCTTGCGCGAACGTGGCGCGGCTCGACGCCTTGTGCGTGATCTCGACGCGCTCACCGGTACCGGCGAACAGCACCGTGTGGTCACCGACGATGTCGCCGCCGCGCACGGTCGCAAAGCCGATCGTCGACGGATCACGCTCGCCGGTCACGCCTTCGCGGCCGTAAACGGCGCAGGCCTTCAGGTCGCGGCCGAGCGCGGCCGCCAGCACCTCGCCCATCTGCAGCGCGGTGCCGCTCGGCGCGTCAACCTTGTGCCGGTGGTGCGCCTCGATCACTTCGATGTCGAAGCCGTCGCCGAGCGCGCGCGCCGCCGTGTCGAGCAACTTGAGCATCACGTTCACGCCGACGCTCATGTTGGGTGCCATCATCACCGCGATGTGGCCGGCGTGCTCGGCGATCTGCGTCTTCTGCGCATCGCTGAAGCCGGTCGTCCCGATCACCATCTTCACGCCGAGACGGCGGCACGCGGCCAGGTGCGCGAGCGTGCCTTCGGGGCGGGTGAAATCGATCAGTACCTGAGCGTTGGCGAGGCCTGCCTGCAAGTCGGCGCCGATCGCGACGCCGCACGGTTGGCCGAGGAACGCGCTCGCATCCTGACCGATCGCCGCGCTGCCGGACACGTCGAGCGCGCCGACCAGAACCAAGTCGTCCGCCGCCGAGACCGCCTCGATCAGCATGCGGCCCATGCGACCCGACGCGCCCGCCACCGCAATGCGCAGCGCGTCGCCCATCAACGCGGCTCGAGCGGTGGGTAGGTGCGCACCGGGGCGACGGCAGAGGCGGCAGCCGCGGCCGGAGCTGCTTCGGCCGGAGCGGCTTTCGGCGCCGGCAGCGCCTTGACTTGCTCGTCGGAGAGCGCCAGCGGCGGCGCGTTGCGCGAGGTCTTGAAGGTGTCGATCGAGGCGACGAAATCGCGCTCGGCGGGCAGCTCGCCGCCGGTGTCGATGCTCTTGAGCTTGTCGCCGTCGAACAGCACGACGACGCGGCGCTGCTGTGGCTCGGCGCCCTGGCGGCGGATCGTGAACACGTAGTCCCAGCGGTCGGCGTGGAACACGTCGGCGAGCAGCGGCGAGCCGAGAATGTCGCGCACCTGGGCGCGGCTGATGCCCGGCTTCACCGCGGCGGCCTGCTCCTTCGTGACCACATTGCCCTGGACGATCTCGACCTTGTAGGGCGTGATGATGCCGAGGAAATTGTCTGACGAGGACTGCAGCGACTGGCAGCCTGCGAGCGCGACCAGCGGCAACGCGAGAACGAGCCAGTGACGGACGGAGAGCGAACGCATGATGACGGTACGGGAACGCCGGCAGCGGGCGCCAACCTCGATATGATGGAACGATTCTAGCGGGTGGGTTGTCTGCCCTGTCCGCGCCCGGAGCCTGTCATGACGCACGCCGATGAACTGAAGAGCAGCGGACTCAAAGCCACGCTGCCACGCATCAAGATTCTCGAGGTGTTTGAGAAGACGACGCAGCGTCACATGACGGCCGAAGACGTGTTCAAGGTGCTGCTCGCCGAAGGCGCCGATGTCGGGCTCGCGACCGTCTACCGCGTGCTGATGCAATTCGAGCAGGCGGGCCTCTTGTCGCGCAATCACTTCGAGACCGGCAAGTCGGTGTTCGAGCTCAATGAAGGCAAGCACCACGACCATCTGGTCTGCATGGACTGCGGTCGGGTCGAGGAGTTCTTCGACGCCGAGATCGAAAAGCGCCAGAAGTCGGTCGCGCAGTCACGCGGCTTCGAGCTGCAGGAGCATTCGCTGTCGCTGTACGCGGCGTGCACGAAGAAGCATTGCCCGCATCGGCACGCCAAGTAAGGCCCTATTCGGGCTTTCCCATCGCTTTTTGGTGGCGCTCGATGAACTCGCGATAGGTGTCGATGCCGCGCAGCTGCAGGATCGTGTTGCGCACGGCGGCTTCGACCAGCACTGCGAGGTTGCGGCCGGCATCGACGGCGATCACCGCCTTGCGCACCGGCACGTCGAGGATGTCCTCGTACAGCGGCTCGTAGGGCAGGCGCTCGAACTCGCGCTCCAGCGTTTCCTTGCGCACCAGGTGGACAATCAGCTTCAGCCGCATTTTGCGGCGCACCGCGGTCTCGCCGAAGATCGACTTGATGTCGAGCAAGCCGATGCCGCGCACTTCGAGCAGGTTCAGCAGCAGCTCGGGGCAACGCCCTTCGAGCGAGGTCTGCGACACGCGGTACAGATCGACCGCATCGTCGGCCACCAGGCCATGTCCGCGCGAGATCAGTTCGAGCCCGAGTTCGCTCTTGCCG
>VBCQ01000282.1 GCA_005882155.1 Betaproteobacteria bacterium | reverse complement strand
CAAGTACGGCGAGCGTGTAGCGCGCTCGGGCGTGTCGTCGAGCAGGCGAGTGACGAGGCCGAGCGATTGCAACAGCTGCTGCTGTTGCGGCTCGGTCAGCGTGTCGAGCAATGCCGCAACCTCGCGTCGAGAGCGGGTATCCAGCGGCGCGAAAGCACGCCGACCGGCGGGCGTGAGGCTCAAGTGCAGATGGCGCGCATCGTCCTTCGAGCGAGTGCTCTTCACCAGGCCGCGCTCCTTGAAGCTGCCCAGCAGGCGGCTCAGATAGCCGGCATCGAGATCGAGTGCACCCGCGAGCTCGGTCGCGGTCGTGGTCTCGCAATGCGCAAGCTCCCACAGCAGCCGCGATTCGGTCAGCGTGAAGCTCGTATGCAGCAGTCCTTCGTGCAGCACGCCGATGCGGCGCGTGTAGAAGCGGTTGAAGGCACGCACCCGCTCGACGCGGTCGGTGGAGGGCGAGGGCGAGGGCGGATTCGGCATGCGCGCATCATCCGCAGATAAGTTGCCGAAAGCAAGTAATTTGTTGCCTCATCGGGGGCTAGCAGTACATGGCCGAAAAAGATCACGCTTGCCTCGGATACTGTATAAATATACAGTTATCAAATGGACGCCATGCCCTCTGCTGTTTCGCACTTGGATCTTGCTTCGCCGGCGCGTCAGGCTCTGCGCGGCCCGGTGCGTCGTGTCCCGGGCGAATCCGTGCTGCTCGCGCCGCAAGATCTGCATCCGGCGCTGTGGCTCGGCCATCAACTGGGCCGCAACCCCGATCAGGCCGTGGCGAGCGGCTTCGCGATGCTCGACGCGCAACTGCCCGGTGGCGGCTGGCCGCGCCGCGCGCTGACCGAGCTGCTGCTGCCGCACCCCGGCATCGGCGAGATCCGGTTGCTCAGCCCGAGCCTCGTCGCTACGCAGCAAGCCGGCCGGCTGGTGATGGTGTTCGACCCGCCGGCTCATCTCTCGGCCTGGGCGCTCGCCCAACTCGGCATCGACGTGACGCAATTGCTGGTCATCAATACCCGTTGCAAGGTCGTCGCCGGCAGCGACAGCCTGTGGGCGCTGGAGCAAGCGCTCAAAAGCGGCCATGTCGGAGCGGTACTGGCCTGGCTGCCGCCGCGTCTGCGCGCCGAGCGGTTGCGCCGCCTGCAGCTGGCGGCGAACTCGCACGATGGTCCTGCCTTCGTGCTGCGCGAGACGGCTGCGCAGCAGCGGCCCACCGCCGCGCCTTTGCGACTCGCGCTGCGAGCCGGCGGGGCCGATGTGCTGAGCGTTCGATTGCTCAAGCGCCGCGGTCCGCCATTGGAAACACCGCTGCAGCTCGCGCTGCCACCGGTGCTGTCGAGCCTCGCGCGCAGCCGCTCGCGCGCGGCGCAGATCGAAGCACCGCCTCTGCCGGTGGCCGCCACCTTCATCAACCTGGCTTGAGTGCCGTGAGTCGGGTGCCGGTCCGCCATGCTCTGGATTGCCTTGCACCTGCCCTTGCTGTCGCTGGAATCGTTCGTGGCCACCTTGCCCGGTGGCGCAGCGAAGCAGCAGCCGGTGGCGTTAATGGATGCGCAGCGCATCGTCTGCGCCAATGCCGCGGCGCAGGCGCTCGGCGTGAAGACCGGCCTCAAGCGCGCGACCGCGCTCGCGCTCGCACCGCAACTCACGTTGGGCCAGGCCGACCCCGCGCGTGACAGGCTGGCGATCACCGGCGTGGCGCATGCCGCGCTCGCGTTCACGCCATCGGTCACGCTCGAGCCCTGGGGCGACGCGAGCACCGCGCCCCATACCGTGCTGCTCGAAGTGCAAGCCAGCCTGCGCTATTTCGGCGGGCGCGCCAAGCTGCTGCAGTGTCTGCGAGCGGCGATGGCACCGCTCGGCCACCAGGTGGTGTGCGCCAGTGCGCTGACGGCGCAAGGCGCGGCCTTGCTGTCGCGACTGGACGATGCGCCACAAGGCCTGCATGCCGCCGATCTGCCGTCGCTCGGCTGCCTGCTTCACGGCGCTCCGGTCTGGCTGCTTGAGGCCGGGCGCGAACATTGGGACGTGCTGCAAGGCATGGGGCTTCGCACTTGCGCCGACCTGCAGCGCCTGCCGCGCAGCGGCGTCGCGCGCCGCTTCGGCGAAACCCTGCTCGACGAGTTCGACCGCGCCCTCGGCAACCGCCCCGACCCGCGGCGGTGGATCACGCTACCCGACACGTTCAGCAGCCGGCTCGAGCTCTTCGCGCGTGCCGACACCACCGAGCAAGTGCTGCACGGCGCGTCGCTGCTGCTGGTGCGGCTGATGGCATGGGCTTCGGCCCAGCATGCCCAGGTGCGCCGCTTCACGCTGCAGATGCAGCACGAGGCGCGACACCGCCACGACGCACAGACGCCGCCCGACAGCACGCTCGACATCGCGCTTGCCGAGCCGTCGAGCGACATCGCCCATCTGCGCTTGCTGTTGCGCGAACGCCTGGCGCATCTGCAATTGCCCGCGCCGACGCTGGAGTTGCAGCTGCACTGCAGCGACATCGCGCGCCGCGCGCCGCCGAATCAAGAGCTCTTTGCGACGACGCAAAGCGAACGCGAAGGGCTCGTGCGCCTCATCGAGCGGCTGCAAGCCCGCCTCGGCGGCGAGCAGGTGCAGCGCCTGAGCCGAATCGAAGACCATCGGCCGGAGCGCAGCAGCGCACTGCATGCGAATCCCGCGGCCGCGCTCGAAGCCGGCCCGGCGCGTGGCCGCGCGACAGCGTCTGCCGCAGCCCAGGCAATGCCCGCGCCGCGCCCGGTGTGGCTGCTGCCGCAGCCCGAAGCCTTGCCCGAGCGCCAGTTCCGCCCGCTGCTCGACGGGCGTGCGCTGAGCGCTGGCCGAGCGCGACTACTTCATCGCCCAGGCGAGCGACGGCGCATTGGTATGGATTTATCGCGCGCGCCTGCCCTTGTCGGCGGCGGCCGAAGGGCAGGGCTGGTTTCTGCAGGGAAGGTTCGGATAGGTTCTTAGCCTACAGCGCCCGTTGCCGCGCGAGCGGCGGGTTCTTCGCGAAGTAGCGTTTGATGCCCAAGGTCAACGCTTCGACGAGTTGGCGCCGGTACTCCGGGCTGCGCAGCCGCGACTCTTCTTCCGGGTTGGAGATGAATGCCGTTTCAACGAGGATCGACGGGATGTCGGGCGCCTTCAGCACTGCGAAGCCAGCCTGTTCGACCTGCCCCTTGTGCAGCTTGCCGACCTTGCCGATCTGGCCCAGCACTTCTCCGCCGAGCTTCAGGCTGTCCTTGATCTGCGCCGTCGTGCTCATGTCGAGCAGGGTGCGCATGACGGCTGCGTCGCTCGCCTTCGCGTTGACACCGCCGACGAGGTCGGCAGCGTTCTCGCGGTCGGCCATCCAGCGCGCAGCCGAGCTCGTCGCGCCGCTCTTGCTCAGCGCGAACACCGACGCACCGCGCGCTTCGGCCGTGAAGAACGCATCGGCATGCAAGGACACGAACAGGTCGGCCTGCACGCGCCGTGCCTTGCGCACGCGCTCGTGCAGCGGCACGAAGAAGTCGGCGTCGCGGGTGAGCATCGCGCGCATGCCCGGCACGGCGTTGATGTGCTCGCGCAAGAGCAGCGCGACTTGCAGCACCACGTCTTTCTCGCGCAGCCCGCTCGGTCCCGTCGCGCCGGGGTCTTCGCCGCCATGGCCGGCGTCGATCGCGACGATGATCAGCCGCTCGACCTTTCCAGAGCTCAGCGGCGGCGGCGGTGCGACGGCAACCGGTGCCGAAGCCGCCGAACCGGGACCTGCCGTCGTGATTGGCGCCGAAGCGCCGGGGGCCGGCAGCACCGGCTTGTCCATCTTGCTGATGAACTCGCCGAGCGCGTCCTGCACCGCTTTCGCGGCCTCCTGCTCGGCACCTTCCTTCTCGCGGATCAGCGCGAGCAGCGGATCGCGCTCGTGCACCGGATACAGATCGAACACCAACCGATGCTGATACGCCGCCACCGGGGTCAACGTGAAGACCTGCGGCGCCGTGGCTTGCTTCAGGTCGAGCACGAGGCGAACGATGCGCGGCTGGTTCTGGCCGACGCGCACGCCGCCGATGTACGGGTCGTCCGAATGGACCTTGCCGACGAGCTCGCGCAGCCCCGCGTTCAATTCGAGGCCTTCGACGTCGATGACGAGGCGCGCCGGGTTTTCGGCGATGAAGTGGCGCGCCGACAAGGCGGCGTCGGACTCGATCGTCACGCGCGTGTAGTCGTCGGCAGGCCAGACCCGCACCGCGACGATGCTGGCACCGAACGCGATCTCGCGCGCGCCGAGCACGAGCACCGTGGCACCCATCGCGCGTAACGCGTTGCGACGAGAGACGCCGCCGCTCACGGCAGCAGCTCCTGACCGCGCGGCGTGCACGCGGCGAAGCTGACCTCGCGCTCATGCTCGCCGGCGATCGCGATGGCGATGCGCAGATCGGGCGGCGGCAACAAGCCGTCGGCCTTCTCCGGCCAC
This sequence comes from Betaproteobacteria bacterium, assembly GCA_005882155.1. GTDB lineage: Bacteria > Pseudomonadota > Gammaproteobacteria > Burkholderiales > Burkholderiaceae_C > Albitalea. The sequence continues at coordinate 11,026 of VBCQ01000282.1, read as the reverse complement.
TCGGCGAGCTTCAGCCCGGGCGCGGCGAACAGATCGCGAAAGCCCGCGTCTTCCCATTCCTGCGGGTCGTTGAATCGATAGAAATCGAAATGCCAGGCGCTGAATTCGGGTAGCTCGTAGGGCTCCATCACCGCGTAGGTCGGGCTCTTCACGCGGCCTTGCACACCGAGCGCATGCAGCAGGTGTCGAACGAAGGTCGTCTTGCCGGCGCCGAGCGTGCCATGCAGCTCGATGAACGCGTCGCGCACGGCGGGGTGCGACGCCACCGCAGCAGCACTCGCAGCGCACGCCGCCTCATCGGCCCAGGCGAGGCTGCGAGTTTCTAGAATCGGCACATGGTGACCGTTGCGAACGTTGCTCAAGGCGTCGATGCCAACTCGTTGATGCCGCGCTTGCGGGAGTGGGCCGCGGCGCTCGGATTTTCCCAGATCGGCGTGGCCGATGTCGATTTGTCGGCCGCCGAGCCGGGCTTGCTCGAATGGCTGAACAACGGTTTCCATGGCGCGATGGATTACATGGCCGTGCACGGCGTGAAGCGCGCGCGGCCGGCCGAGCTGGTGCCGGGCACCGTGCGCGTCATCACCGCCCGGATGGACTATCTGCCGCGCGAGATGCCCGACGGCTGGCAGGCGATCGAATGGCAGCGCATAGCCGATCCGGCGAAAGCGAGCGTCTCGATTTACGCGCGCGGTCGCGACTATCACAAGGTGTTACGCTCGCGGCTGCAGAAGCTCGCCGACCGCTTGGCCGACGCGGTCGGCCCGTTCGGCCATCGCGTGTTCACCGATTCGGCGCCGGTGCTCGAGGTCGAGCTCGCATCGCGCAGCGGCATCGGCTGGCGCGGCAAGCACACGCTGGTGCTGCATCGCGAGGCCGGCTCGATGTTCTTCCTCGGCGAGATCTACGTCGACATTCCTCTGCCGACGACGCCGCCGGTCGACGCTCACTGCGGCAGTTGCAGTGCGTGCATCGACATCTGCCCGACGCAAGCCATCATCGCGCCGTACCGGCTCGATGCGCGGCGCTGCATCGCCTACCAGACGATCGAGAACCCGGGGACTATCCCGGTCGAGCTGCGCGAAGCGATCGGCAACCGCATCTACGGCTGCGACGATTGCCAGCTCGTCTGCCCCTGGAACAAATACGCGCAGCGCAGCAGCGTCCCCGACTTCGATTCGCGCGAGCCGCTCAGCGACGCGACGCTGCTGCAGCTGTGGCGCTGGAGCGAAGACGATTTTCTGCGCCACACCGAGGGCAGCGCGATCCGCCGCATCGGCTACGAGCGCTGGCAGCGCAACCTCGCCGTGGCGCTCGGCAACGCCTTGCGCACGCACTTCGACGAGGCGCTCGCAGCTGCGCTGCGCGAGCGCCTCGCAGCCGCGAGTCCGATGGTGCGCGAGCACATCGAATGGGCGCTGCAAGTCGCAGAGACTTCGTAGTTCCCACAATCGCGCGCGCTTCGCGAGATGGGCACCATCCCAGCGTCCACCCCAGGAGACTTCATGCAGCGCAGAACGATCATCACCGCCGCCCTTGGCCTCGCCTCGCTCGGCGCAGCCTGGGCCCAGGCGTACCCGAGCAAGCCGGTGCGGCTCGTCGTGCCGTTCGCTCCCGGTGGCACCACCGACATCGTCGCGCGCGTGGTGTCCGACCGGCTCGGCAAGGAGCTCGGCCAAACGGTGATCGTCGAGAACAAGGCGGGTGGCGGCGGATCGATCGGCGCGAACGACATCGCGAAATCGGCACCCGACGGTTACTCGCTCGGCATGGCCACGGTGTCGACGACGGCAGCCAACCCGGCGATCAACCCGAAGATTCCGTACAACACGATCACCGACTTCACACCGATCATCAACGTCGCGGCCACGCCGAATGTGATTGCCGTGCATCCGAGCTTCCCGGCGCGCGACTACAAGGGTTTCGTCGCCGAGCTGAAGAAGAACCCGGGCAAGTACAGCTACGGCAGCTCCGGCACCGGCACCATCGGCCACCTGCAGACCGAGCTGTTCAAGAGCTTGTCGGGCACCTTCATGACGCACATTCCCTACCGCGGTGCCGGGCCGGCACTCAACGATGCGGTCGCCGGGCAGGTGCTGATCCTGTTCGACAACCTGCCGTCGGCGCTGCCTTTCATCAAGGACGGACGATTGATCCCCATCGTCGTCGCCGCACCGGCACGCCTGCCGCAGTTGCCCAACGTTCCGACCTTCACGGAAGTGGGCCTCGAAGGCGTGAACCGGATGGCCTACTACGGCATCTACGGTCCGAAGGGCCTGCCGAAGGACATCGTCGACAAGGTGCACGCCGCGGTGAAGAAGGCGCTCGATGACCCGAACGTCAAGAAGCGTATCGAGGACACCGGCTCGCTGATCGTCGGCAACACGCCGCAGCAGTTCGCGGCGCAGATCAAGGCCGAGTACGAGGTCTACAAGCAGGTGGTCGAAAAGCAGAAGCTGAAGCTGGAGTGACGTGCCGAGCGAAGTCGCGAGCCGAGAAGCGATAGACCGATTCATCGATGCGTTGTGGATCGAAGACGGCTTGTCGGCCAACACGCTGGCCGCTTATCGGCGTGACCTCTCGCTGTACGCACAATGGCTCGGCGAGCGCCACTCGCGCGGCCTCAATGAGACGACCGAAACCGACCTGCGCGACTACGCGGTCACGCGCCACGCCGGCAGCAAGGCGACGAGCAGCAACCGGCGGCTGACCGTCTTCAAGCGCTACTTCCGCTGGGCCATGCGCGAGCACCTCGCGAGCGCCGACCCGACGCTGCGGTTGCTGTCGGCCAAGCAGCCGCTGCGCGTGCCGAAGAGCTTGAGCGAAGCGCAGGTCGAGGCACTGCTTGGCGCGCCCGATGTCGACACGCCGCTCGGATTGCGCGACCGCACGATGCTCGAGCTGATGTACGCGAGCGGCCTGCGCGTCAGCGAACTGGTCGGCCTGAAGAGCGTTCACCTGAGCCTCGCCGACGGCGCGTTGCGCGCGACCGGCAAGGGGTCCAAGGAGCGCCTCGTCCCATTCGGCGAGGAAGCGCATGCATGGCTGCGCCGCTACCTCGCCGAAGGCCGCGCGCAAATCCTCGGTGGGCAGTTGAGCGACGCCTTGTTCGTGACGGCACGCGGTGGGCCAATGACGCGGCAGATGTTCTGGAAGCTGATCAAGCAGCATGCGCTGCGCGGCGGCGTGCAGGTGCCGTTGTCGCCGCACACCTTGCGCCATGCGTTCGCGACCCACCTGCTGAATCACGGCGCCGACCTGCGCGCGGTGCAGATGCTGCTCGGCCACGCCGACATCTCGACGACGACGATCTACACCCATGTCGCGCGCGAGCGCTTGAAGAGCTTGCACGCGCAGCATCACCCGCGCGGCTGACATCAACTCGTCACACGACCGCCACGACAGCGTCACGGCGCAGGCCGACGATGCAAGTCCATGCAACGCGACGCCGCTCCCTTGCGCGCATGCCGCTACCGCAGCGTGTGGATTTCGGACCTGCACCTGGGCACGCCCGGCTGCCAGGCGCACGCGCTGCTCGACTTTCTGAGGCACGTCGAAAGCGATCACCTCTTTCTCGTCGGCGACATCATCGACGGCTGGCAGTTGCGGCGCAGCTGGTACTGGCCTCAGGCGCACAACGACGTGATCCAGAAGCTGCTGCGCAAGGCGCGCAAAGGCACGCGGGTGATCTTCATTCCCGGCAACCATGACGAGTTCGCGCGCCGATACGTCGAGCACAACTTCGGCGGCGTCGACGTCGCCGACGAATGGATTCACGAGACGGCAGACGGCCGCAAGCTGTGGGTCACGCACGGCGACTTGTTCGACGGCGTGATCCAGTGCGCGAGGTGGCTGGCGCATGTCGGCGACTCGCTTTACGAGTTCACGCTCAAGCTGAATCGGCATCTGAACTCGCTGCGCGCACGCCTGGGCTTGCCGTACTGGTCGCTGTCGAAGTACCTGAAGCTCAAGGTCAAGCGCGCGGTCAGCTATGTCGGCGACTTCGAGGCGGCGGTCGCACGCGAGGCGCGCAAGCGCGGCGTGCAAGGCGTCGTCTGCGGCCACATCCACCACGCCGAGCTGCGCGACATCGACGGCATCCTCTACGCCAACGATGGCGACTGGGTCGAGAGCCTGACGGCGCTCGTCGAGCATGCCGATGGCCGGCTCGAAATCATCGACTGGTCGGCGCATGCATCGCAGGCTCGCATCGCTGCCGGCTTGCCGCTCCCCGCCGAAGCCATGGAGCCCGCATGAAGCTCGCCCTCGTCACCGACGCCTGGTTGCCGCAGGTCAACGGCGTCGTCACGACGCTGCTCGAGCTGCAGCAAGGATTGCACTCACGCGGCCACGAGGTCGTCGTGATCGAGCCGTCGGCGTTCAAGCGCTTTCGCTGTCCCGGCTACCGCGAGATCGAGCTCGCGTGGCGGCCTGGCGCGCACGTGCAACGCATGCTCGACGAGGCGCGGCCGGATGCGATCCACATCGCCACCGAGGGGCCGCTCGGCAGCGCGGCGCGCGCCTACTGCCTGCGCCATGGGCTGGCGTTCACGACGGCGTTCCACACCCGCTTTCCGTACATCCTGTCGAAGGCGCTGCACATTCCGGAGCGCTGGGGCTACGCCTGGTTCAGGCGCTTCCATGCGCCGTCGTCGGGCGTGATGGTGCCTACCGTTGGCATGCTTTCGATTCTGCAATCGCACGGCTTCGCCAATTTGCGACGCTGGTCGCATGGCGTCGACCTGAGCCTGTTCAAGCCGATGCCCGACGTCGATCTCGGATTGCCGCGCCCGGTGTTTCTCTTTGTCGGCCGGGTCTCCTACGAAAAGAATCTCGAGGCGTTTTTGAAGCTCGACCTGCCGGGCTCCAAACTCGTCTATGGCGTCGGCCCCTTGCTCGAGCGCATGCAGCGCGAGTATCCGAACGTTCACTGGCGTGGTGTCGTTCCTCGCGCCGAGCTGGTGAAGGTCTACAGCGGCGCCGATGTGTTCGTGTTTCCGAGCCACAGCGAGACCTTCGGGCTGGTGATGCTCGAGGCGATGGCCTGCGGCACGCCGGTGGCGGCGTTTCCGGTGACTGGCCCGCTCGATGTCGTCGCGTCGTCCGACGGCGGCGTGCTGCACGAGGACCTTCGCGAAGCGGCCCTGCGCGCATTGCAGCTGCCGCGCGATCGGGCGCGTGCACGCGCACTCGAGTTCGACTGGTCGCCGGTCTGCGAGCAATTCATCGCCCACCTCGTCCCCGCCCGCCGCGCGCGCGGCGATGCTGTCACGAAAGGGTCGCAAAAGCTTCATAAACTGAGCTCATGAGCCCGGACCTTGCAGCCGCGGCGGCATTGCCGGCGCTGCTCAATCGCGAACGCGCGATTCTCGAATTCAACCGCCGCGTGCTGGCGCAGGCGCGACGCCTGGACGTGCCGCTGCTGGAGCGGTTGCGCTACATCTGCATCGTGTCGTCGAACCTCGACGAGTTCTTCGAAGTGCGCCTCGCGGACTACATCGAGGCGGCGCGAGAAGGGGCCGGCGTTTCGCGGCGCGATCTCGAAACGGTGGCGGCCGACGCTCACGCGCTGATCGACGACCAGTACGCCGCGTTCAACGACGAGGTGATGCCGCTATTGGAGCGCGCCGGCATCGTGATCCTCAACCACGCGGTGCGCGACGAGGCGCAGCGGCGCTGGGTCGATCAGTTCTTCCAGAAGCAGGTCCGCCCTTTGCTCGTCCCGGTGGGGCTCGACCCGTCGCACCCGTTTCCGCAAGTAGCCAACAAGTCGCTGAACTTCATTGCACGCCTGACCGGGCACGACGCGTTCGGCCGCGAGAACGCGATCGCGATCGTCAAGGTGCCGCGCGTGCTGCCGCGCGTCATCAAGGTGCCCGACAAGCTCGCACCGGGCCGGCAGGCCTTCGTGCTGCTGACCAGCGTGATCCGCGCCCATCTCGGCGAGCTGTTCCCGGGCCGCGAAGTCGAGGCCTTCTCGCAGTTCCGCGTCACCCGCGACTCCGATCTCGAGGTCGACGACGACGTGACGAATCTGCGCCAGGCGATGCGCACCGGATTGACGACGCGCCACTACGGCCAGGCGATCCGCCTCGAGGTCGTGAGCACTTGTCCGAGCGAGCTCAGCGACTTCCTCCTGCAGCAGTTCGCGCTGCCGCAGGCTGCGCTGTATCGCGTCAACGGGCCGGTCAACCTGGTGCGGCTCAACGAGCTGATCGATCTGGCCGATGCACCCTCATTGCGATTCCCCGCCCACGAGCCGGCGTGGCCGCAGCGGCGGCTGCCGCATCTGCAGCCGATGTTCGAGCGGCTGCGCGAAGGCGACGTGCTGCTGCACCATCCGTTCGAATCGTTCGAGCCGGTGGTGCAGTTCCTGCGCGAGGCGGTGCACGACCCCGACGTGCTCGCGATCAAGCAGACGATCTACCGCATCGGCAGCGAGTCGCCCCTGATGGATCTGCTGATCGCGGCGGCCCAGCGCGGCAAGGAAGTGATGGCGGTCGTCGAGCTGAAAGCGCGCTTCGACGAAGAGGCCAACATCAACTGGGCCGAGCGGCTCGAGGCGGTCGGCGCGCAAGTCGTGTACGGCGTCGTCGGGCTGAAGACACACGCCAAGCTGCTCCTCGTCACGCGCCGCGAAGAAGGCCGGCTGCGTCGCTACGCCCATCTGTCGACCGGCAACTACAACCCGAAGACGGCGCGGCTGTACACCGATGTCGGTTACCTCACCGCCGACGCCGAGCTCACTGCCGATGCCGACGCGGTGTTCCAGCAGCTTGCGAGCCTCGGCAAGATGAAGACGCCGCGCCAGCTGGTGCAAGCGCCGTTCACCTTGCATCGGCGCTTCATGCAGCACATCGAGACGGTGACCGAGGCGGCACGTGCCGGCCAGCCGGCGCGCATCGTCGTCAAGATCAATGCGCTGACCGACTTGCCGCTGATCGAGGCACTGATCCGCGCCGGCCAAGCCGGCGCCGACGTCGACCTCATCGTGCGCGGCGCGTGCATGCTGCCGCCGGGTATCGCCGACGTGACCGAGCGGATTCGCGTGCGCTCGGTGGTCGGTCGCTTTCTCGAGCATTCGCGCGTGCTGTACTTTCGCTGGGGCGCGAGCGACGCCGACGAGGCGCTCTACCTGTCGAGCGCCGACTGGATGAGCCGCAACATGTTTCGCCGCATCGAGATCGCGTGGCCGCTGCGCGACGCCGCACTGCGCCAGCGCGTCATCGACGAATGTCTGGTGCCGTACCTGCACGACGCCTGCGATGCGTGGCGGCTGGCCGCCGATGGCAGCTACGAGCGTGCGGGCTCCGATGGGCCGAGTGCGCAGCGGGCATTGATGCTGCGCTATGGAGGGATCGAGTGATGGACCTGATCCTGTGGCGACATGCCGAAGCCGAAGCGGAGCGCGAGGGACTTGCCGATCTCGACCGCGCGCTCACGTCGAAGGGAGAGCGTCAGGCGCAGCGCATGGGCGAGTGGCTCAACCAGCGCATTGCGCACTCGACGCGCATCCTCGTCAGCCCGGCGCTGCGATGCCAGCAAACCGCGCAAGCCTTGAGCAGGAGCTTCAAGACCATGGCCGCATTGGCGCCCGACGCGACGGTCGAGGCGGTGCTGAAAGCGGCGCGTTGGCCCCATTCGGCCGAGCCGGTCCTCGTCGTCGGCCACCAGCCGACGCTCGGTCTCGTCGCAGCGCAACTGCTCGCCGATCAGTCGCAATCGTGGAACATGAAAAAGGGCGCGGTGTGGTGGCTGCGCAGCCGCGATCGCGAAGGCGAGCCGCAAGTGGTGTTGCAAGCGGTGCAGTCGCCGGACTGCTTATAGCGAGCGGGGCGAATTCATTCAGCGCAGTATTGGGTATTACTTGGCCCTCTGCACCAGCTCGAGAATCAGCGGTCCACCACGTTCCCACGCAGCGACTTCTTCATTCAGCAAATGCAGCGTTCGCGGCTGGCTTTGTGCCCAGTCGGACGGGACGGTCAGCGTCGCGTGATTGCCGCGGCGCTGCAGGCTCACTGAACCTGCATCGACATCGCCGCGCGCGTGGCAGCGGATGATCGCGAGGCGCAGGCACATCGCCTGCCATGCGAAGGTTTCGCTCGCCAGGCTGGTCTCGACCTTGCGCAAGCCGCCGCGCTGTGCCAGCACCAGATCGCCGAGCCGCCGCTGCTGCGATTGCGAGAAGCCCGGCGCATCGACGTGGGCCAGCACATACGCACTGTGGCGGTGGTGGTCGTGGTGCGAGACCATCATGCCCACTTCGTGCAGCGCGCACGCCCATTGCAGCTCGCGTCGCGCTTCGTGGCTTGCCTCGGCGGACGAGCGCGGCTGCACGCCGTCGTACAGCGACTCGGCGACCTCGCGCACACGCTGTGCCTGCTGTGCGTCGACCATGAAACGGCGCTGCAGCTCGCGCACTGACGCATCGCGGATGTCGTGGCCGCTCTCTTCGTGCCGTGCCGCCTGCAGCCGCTCGTCGAGGTCGAAGATGACGCCCTGGCGCAGCGCGCCGCGCGCCGCCAGCAGCGTGGCGATGCCGAAGTGCGCCGCGAGCGTGTAGAGAATCGACAACCCGCCGGCGATGACGGCGCGGCGATCGTCTTTCAAGCCGGGCAGGCTCAGGCGGTCGACGCGGCCAGTGGCCAGGCACTGATCCATCAGCCAGCGCAGCCCGACCGGCGTGATCGCGCCGTCGGTGATGCGGCTCGCCGCGAGAATCTGCGACACGGCGCCGACGGTGCCCGACGCGCCCATCGCCTCGACCCAGTGGGCGGCGGCGAACGGCTCCAACGCCTCTTCGAGCTCGGCACCTGCGTCGACTTGCGCGGCGCGAAACGCGCTCTCGCTGAAGCGCCCGTCGCCGAAGTACTTCATCGACAGGCTGACGCTGCCGACTCGGAACGACTCGGCGCGCAGCGGCTGGCGACCGCGCCCGAGGATCATCTCGGTCGGGCGCCCGCCGATGTCGACCACGAGGCGAGGCCGCTGCGACGGCTGCAGGCGTGCGACCCCAGCGTAGATCAGGCGCGCTTCTTCGCGGCCCGAGATCACTTCGATCGGTTGGCCGAGCACTGTCTGCGCGCGCGCGAGAAAGGCATCGCGGTTGCGTGCTTCGCGCAACGTTTGCGTGGCGACCGCGCGAATCTGACTTGGTGCATAGCCGTGGAGGCGCTGCGCAAAGCGGGCCAGGCAGTCGAGTCCGCGCAATGCGGCCTCTTCGGTGAGACAGCCATCGGCATCGAGCCCCCCACCGAGCCGGACGGTCTCCTTCAGGTAGTCGATGCGCCGATAGCGGCCTTGATGCAGCTGGCCGATCTCGAGACGAAAGCTGTTCGACCCGATGTCTACCGCAACGAGCTGGCCGGGCCAGCGTGTTGGTGCGCTCTCGACGCTGTCGGCAAAGGACGAAGTCATGGCGCAGATTGTCGCGGCAAACCTTGGTGCGGCCGCGGCATCAGCAGGGCCTTGCGTATCGTTTCAGAATCGCGCTCATTCGACCTGGGAGGTTCTGATGCTTCGCGATGATGTGGTTCAGCCTGCGACGGGACGCGGCTTCGCCGCCGCAGTGCAGCCGGTCGGCGCATTGACCGTGACGACCGACACCACAGGATTGACAGCCGGCGAAGTGACGATCGCGGTCGGCGACTTCGCGATGCCGGCGTATCGTGCAGCGCCGGCTGGCAAGACGAATCCGCCGGTGGTGCTGGTCGTCTCGGAAATCTTCGGCGTTCATGAGCACATTGCCGACGTGGCGCGGCGCTTCGCCAAGCTGGGCTACCTCGCGATCGCGCCCGAGCTGTTCATTCGTCAGGGCGATGCGAAGTCGTACACCGAGATGCCCAAGCTCGTTGCCGACATCATCAGCAAGGTCCCCGACGCGCAAGTGATGGGCGACCTCGATGCGTGCGTCACCTGGGCCCAAGCGCACGGCGGCGACATCGCGAGGCTCGGCGTGACCGGCTTCTGCTGGGGCGGACGCATCGTCTGGCTGTTCAGCGCGCACAGCGCTTCGGTGCGGGCCGGTGTCGCGTGGTACGGGTCGCTGGTCGGCGACGCGACTCCGCCCAAGCCCAAGCATCCGGTCGATGTCGCGGCGCAACTGCACGCGCCGGTGCTCGGCCTGTACGGCGGCGCCGACCCGGGCGTTCCGCCGGCAGCAGTCGAGCGGATGGAAGCCGCATTGGCGCACGGCAGCGCGGCGGCGAAGAAATCCCAATTCGTCGTGTACCCTGACGCGCCGCACGCTTTCCACGCCGACTATCGGCCGAGCTACCGCAAGGAGGCCGCCGAAGATGGTTGGAAACGCTGCGTGACCTGGTTCGAGTCGAACGGCGTCGTGTGGCGCGGCTCGCGCGCTCTACGAAGAAACAGGCCGCGCAGCGCGCGGCCTGTTTCTTGATGAGCTGCCCATGACCCTCTTCTACATCGTCTTCGCGACCTTTGCCGGCGGCCTGCTGTCGGTGGTGGTGGCTGCCAGTCTCACCGTCGCGGTGCTGACGCGCGTCGTGCGTCATCTCGTGAGCCTGTCGGCCGGCGTGCTGCTCGGCACTGCGCTGCTCAACATCCTGCCCGAAGCGTTCGAAAGCAAGGCGAGCCCGCAAAGCCTGTTCGCGACGCTGCTGGCCGGGCTGCTGTTTTTCTTTCTGCTCGAGAAGGCCGAGCTGTATCGACATCAGCACCACCACGAGGGCGACGAGCACCATCACCATCACGGCTTCGATCGGCAGCAGGCGGGGCGCGGCGGCTGGTCGGTGCTGCTCGGCGACAGCATCCACAATTTCTGCGACGGCATCATCATCGCTGCCGCATTCCTCACCGACGCCAAGCTCGGCCTGGTGACCTCGCTTGCGATCATCGCGCACGAGATCCCGCAAGAGGTCGGCGACTACATCGTGCTGCTCAATGCCGGCTTGTCGCGCAGCAAGGCATTGCTCTACAACGCGACCTCAGGCTTGGCGGCGGTCGTCGGCGGCGTCGTCGGCTACTTCGTCGTCGGCGGTTGGGAGTCGCTGTTCCCGTACCTGCT
>VBCQ01000281.1 GCA_005882155.1 Betaproteobacteria bacterium | reverse complement strand
TGTAGATCCAGTGGCTGTTGGGCGGGCGAGGCCGCGAGTTTACCGCTGCGCAAAGTCGCGGCTGCCCAACGCCTTAAGTACATTCGCGCTCGGCGCAATGATTGGAGGTCGCCGTTGAATCACAAGTCCGATGCCCCGTGGCTTCAAGTGGCCGCCCTCTCGATCGCTCTCGCGTCGTGCGGCGGCGGTGCGAGCGACGCGGCGCGAGCACCCGACGGCGAGGTGTTCGCCTTGGCGGACCCCGGCGACGGTGCCGCGACACATCAGGCTTACCTCGCCAAGTCCAGTGTGACCGGCCTGGCGTACCGCACGTTGTGGAAGACCGTCGAGCCGTCGGACGGGAGCTACGACTGGTCCAGCGTGGACGGCGCGTTGAGTTCAGCGCAAGCCGCCAACAAGAAGCTCACGATCCATGTCGGTGTCAGCGGCGGGGCCTGGCCCGGCTGGCTCACCGCGGCAGGCGCGCAGACCTACAGCGGGGCGACGCCCGTCGGGACAGTGACGGACCCGATTCCATGGGACGCGATCTTTCTGGCCCGCTATGCACGCTTCGTCAAGGCCTTGGCGGATCACATCCAGGCGAATCAACAGACCGGGTTCGTGCGCTCGGTGTCTGTGGGCGCGCCGGTGGCTGAGATGTCGCTGGTGTCGTGCTCTGCTTCGATGCTGAGCAGCGCAATCGCCTACGACCGAACGCAGTACTTGAATGCATGGGCCGGCGCGGCCTCGTCCGTCGCGACGGCGTTCCCGGCTGCGGCCGTCTTCGTGTCGGCACCGGTCTCGACGATTTGCCGGCCCGATTCGGATGGCGCGGCATTCTTCAGCGATCTGATGACTCCGCTCACGCAACAACACGCCAAGCTCTCGGTGTTTGCCGCCGACCTCAACGCCGCCGGGAGTCAGCGTCTCAATCAAGTCACCGGTTCGTTGCGCGCGCTGCCGATCGGGCTGCAGACGATCGGGTCGGCCACCAACGACCCCAGCAATCGAATGGCGGGCAGCCTGTCGTCGGCCGTGTGCGCAGGGCGAAGCGCCGGTGCTCGCTACTTCGAAATCTACAAGGCAGACCTGGACAGCAGCGATGCTGCCATCGTGGCGGCCATTCAACAGGCGCGCGGAGAGCGTTCATGCCCGTAGACGGGCTCTCACCTCAACTGTTGCACCCCGCCGGCCGCTGCGCGAACCAGCGCCCCGGTGCGCCTTCGTGCAAGGTCACGCTCGACCATGAATCCCAGCCGAACCCGATGTCGCTTCTGTCGCCGTTGGCCAATGCGCGAAGAAAGAAGAAGCCGCCGCGCAGCGCCCGCCCCGCCGACACATGCGCGAGCGGCGACGCCTTCGCGCTGGCACAGCTCGAGCCCGGCGTGCCCGCGTCGCCGACCACCACCGCGCGCGTGGCCGAACCGATGTTGCCCGCGCTGTCGGTGGCGCGGTAGCTGCACGCGTAGTTGCCGACCCGCGCGGTGTCGACACTGCCACAGTCGGCGACCACCGCCACGTTGCCGTCCTCCGCGTCCACCGCAGTAGCGCCGGGGTCCGAGAAGGTCGCCCCACGCGTCAGGCGAAGCGGGTTGTCGCCGAGGATCGTGATCTGCGGCCGGCCGCCCTGCGCTGCGGCGCCGCGCGGATGGCGTGAAAAGAAGTCCCAGATGATGTCGGGGTAGCTGGGCCCGCGCCGCACCGAATACAGGCCGTCGTGCCCGCGCTCGCCGCCGATCCAGTAGTGGCCGAGGTCCTGGTCGTTCGGGTTCGGCGTGGCGGCGGGGCCGTTGTAGAACACCGTCTCGACGATGGAGCGGCTCGCGCTGTTGCCATCCGTCGTGTAGACGGTGTGCTGGCAACCGAAGTCGCTGCCGAAGGCCGGCGCACAAGCGTGTTGCGCCACGCGCGCCGCGCTCGCGGTGTTGTGGGCCGCGTCGCCGAACACCTTCAGCTGCGCGTCGCGCAGGTTGCGTCCGGCCGGCTGCACGACCACGCAGTCGGCATCGTTCTGCAACACCATCAGCGCAGTGGCATAGGCGTTGTCGAGCTCGGCGCGCATGTCGCTCGCAACCCGGTCGACCGTGTGGAATGTGGCCGAGCCCGGGCAGGATCTACCGAGTGACACCGACGCCGCGTCTTCGCCATACGGCAGGCCTGACGCGCTCGCCGCCGCCGCCCAGTATTCGTTGTGCGTGGTGGCCACGACCACGCTCATCGCCGCGCCCGACGACAGGCCGCTGACATAGCGGCGCGCCGGGTCGACAGGCAGACGCGACTCGACTTCGAGCGCGATCTGATGCAGGTCTTCGGGCTCGCCGCGCCCCTGGTGGCGATGCGCGTCCAACCAGAAGCCCCAGCAATTGGTGTTGCGCAAGCCGTCGTAGCTCGTGATGAAGGGCGCCACCAGAATAAAGCCGAAGCGATCGGCTGCCGCTGTGAGGCCCCAGTCGCGCAGCACGTCGTCGTGGGTCTGCCCGCAGCCGTGCAGCGCCATCACCATCGGCGCCGGGCCGCTCAAGCCGTCGGGCAGGTAGACCTTGTACTGGCGCTCGCGCGAGCCGGCGTAGCTCTTGGCGGCGAACGTGAACGATGAGGTCGTGCCGGCGAATGCCGACGCGCACAAGAGCGCGGCGAGCACGCCGACACACCACGACCTGATGGCCTGCGACATGGCAAGACGCCGGCGCGGTCTCAGTCCAGCTCGAGCGCCTCGAGGCGTCCGGGGGCGGGCCAGTCGGCAGAATTCATATTCGCTCCCTTCGATGGCCGCGCGGCAGGGCGCGGTCTCGTGAGTCATCGTAAAGAATGGACGATGGAATGCAAGGACGCCCCATGGCCCTGCGTTGCAACATGGCCCACCACAGCGAGTAAGCTAGTGACCCCTCGAAATGCCTGCCGTACGATTCGCAGGCTGAGCACCTTCAAGGCGCCATGGCCGAGACTGTCAACTCTGTTACCGACGACACCGACAGCGCTGCGCCGGCAGTCGAGAGCAGCCTGAATTTTCCAGTGGTCGGCATCGGGGCATCGGCTGGCGGCCTCAACGCGCTGCTGCGCTTCTTCGAGCACACCCCCGCCCAGACCGGGATGGCCTTCGTCGTCATCCTGCACCTGTCGCCCAAGCACGAGAGCAATGTCGACGCGATCCTGCAACGCGCCACGCGCATGCCGGTCAAGCAGGTCACCGAGCGGCTCGCGATCGAAGCCAACCATGTCTACGTGATCTCGCCGACGCGCGAGCTGTTGATGAGCGACGGCGAGCTGCGCGTCGCCGAAGGCGAGCGGCCGCGCGGCCGGCATGTCGCGATCGACGTGTTCTTCCGCACGCTGGCGCAGGTGCACAAGGCGCTCGCTGTCAGCGTCGTGCTGTCGGGGACCGGCTCCGACGGTGCGCTCGGGCTCACCCGCATCAAGGAGCAAGGCGGCATCACGCTGGTCCAAAGCCCGGACGATGCGGAATACGACGGCATGCCGCTGAGCGCGATCGCCACCGGCATGGTCGACTTGGTGCTGCCGGTGGCCGAAATGCCGCAAAAGCTGATCGAGCTCTGGGACAACGTGAAGCGAATCCAGCTGCCCGGCCTGTTGGGGCTCGATTTGCCGGCGGATCGGCCGCCCAACGCCGAGGCGGCGGTGCAGGCCGAGCAGGCATTGCACGACATCATGGTCCAGCTGCGCGCGCGCACCGGCCACGACTTCAAGCACTACAAGCGCGCGACGGTGCTGCGCCGCGTCGAGCGGCGGCTGCAGGTCAACGGGCTGCCGACCTTGCCGGCCTACCGCGCCTACCTCGAAGCGCGACCGGAGGAATCGACCGCGCTGCTGAAGGACATGCTGATCAGCGTGACCAACTTCTTCCGCGATCGCGAGGCATTCGAGGCGCTCGAGCGGCAGATTGCGACGGACCTGTTCGACACGCCGCCGGCACGCGAGCAGATTCGCGCCTGGGTCGCCGGCTGCGCCACCGGCGAGGAAGCGTATTCGCTGGCGATCCTGCTCGCCGAGCAGGCTGCGCTGGCGCGCAAGCCGCCGGCGATCCAGATCTTTGCCACCGACATCGACGAGCGGGCAATTGCGATCGGCCGCGCCGGCGCTTATCCGGAGGCCATCGTCACCGACGTTCCGCCGGGCCGCCTGCGCCAGTTCTTCGTCCGGGAGCAAGGCCAGTTCCGGATTCGCAAGAGCGTGCGCGAGCGGATCCTGTTCGCCGCGCATAACCTGCTGCGCGATCCGCCGTTCTCCAAGCTCGATCTGGTGTGCTGCCGCAACCTGCTGATCTATCTCGACCGCAGCGTGCAGATCAAGGTACTGTCGATGTTCCACTACGCCTTGCAGCCGGGCGGACTGCTGTTCCTCGGCACCTCGGAGTCGGCCGAAGCGGCGGCCGAGCTGTTCAGCGTGGTCGACAAGAAGCATCGCATCTTCCGCGCTAACGTCGTGCCGCGACAGCATCGCCAGATGCCAAGCCTGCCCGATGCGAGCGCGTTCATTGCACGACCTCTTGTCGGCGAGATCGCGGCCGACGAACCCAAGCCCGCGCTTGCTCATTTGCACCATCGCCTTCTGGCCGACCAGGGCCCGGCGAGCGTGCTGGTCGATCACGACGGCCGCATCCTCCACGTGTCCGACAGCGCGGCGCGCTACTTGCGCTATGCCGGCGGTGCGCCGTCGCACAACCTGCTCGACGCGGTTCGCCCCGAGCTGCGGCTCGAATTGCGTACTGCCTTGTTCCATGCGCGCTCGACCGGCGAAAGCGTGCTGGCCCGCCAGGTGAAGCTCGAGCGCGAAGGGCGCAGCGTCTGGCTCGACATGACGGCACGGCCCGTGCGCGACAAGAACAACGCCGCCCTCGCACTGGTGACGTTCAACGAGGTCGAAGCGTCGCTCGCTGCCGAGGTCGCAGTCGAAAAGGGCGAGCGCGACCCGATGCTCAACGAGCTCGAGCGCGAGCTGCAAAGCACGCGCGATCGCTTGCAGAGCAGCATCGGCCGCTCGGAGAGCTCGAACGAGGAACTGAAAGCCGCCAACGAAGAGCTGCAGGCGATGAATGAGGAGTTGCGCTCGGCCACCGAGGAGCTCGAGACCAGCAAGGAAGAGTTGCAGTCGGTCAACGAAGAGCTGATCACCGTCAACAGCGAATTGAAGGCCAAGGTCGACGAGACCGCGAAGACCAACGACGACCTGAGCAATCTGATCGCGTCGACCGACCTCGCCACGGTGTTCGTCGATCCCGGCATGCGCATCAAGCGCTTCACGCCGCGTGCCACCGACATCTTCAACATCATCGGCGCCGACGTCGGCCGCTCGCTGCTCGACATCACGCGCCGCCTCGACTACGACGAGCTCGAGCACGACGTGGCCGAGGCGTTTCAGTCGCTACGCTTGATCGAGCGCGAGGTTCGCGGGTCGGACGACAAGTGCTACCTCGTGCGGGTACTGCCGTACCGGACCACGCATGACCGCATCGACGGCGCGGTGCTGACCTTCGTCGACATCAGCGCGACGCGGCGCGCCGAAGACCAGGTGCGGCTCGCTGAGCTGCACATGCGGCTGGTCGCCGAAAGCACGCGCGACTACGCGATCATCACGCTCGACCCCGAGGGCCGGGTGACGACATGGAACAAAGGCGCCGAGCGGATGTTCGGCTATCTCGAGTCCGAGATGGTGGGGCACGCGCTCGACACCGTCTTCACGCCGCAAGACCGCGCCGCCGGCGTGCCGGCCGACGAGCTGCGGCGGGCCCGCGAAGAGGGCCGCGCCGAAGGCGAGCGCTGGCAATTGCGCAAGGACGGCAGCCTGTTCTTCTGCAGCGGCATCACGACGCCGCTCGACGATGGCCGCCTGCACGGCTACGCCAAGATCGCCCGCGACTTGACCGACAGCAAGCTGGTGCAGTCGCAGCGCGAGGCGCTGCTCGAAAACGAGAAGAAGCTGCGTGCCGAGCTGCAGGGCGCCAATGCGCTGAAGGACGAGTTCCTCGCCGTGATGTCGCACGAGCTCAAGCACCCGCTGAACCTGATTCACGTCAACGCCGAGCTGCTGACCCGCCTGCCCGAGGTGCGCGAGAGCCCGGGCGTCGCGCGCGTCGCCGACGTGATCCGGCGCACCGTGCTGAGCCAGGCCAAGATCATCGACGACCTGCTCGACCTGTCGCGCCTGCGCACCGGCAAGCTGTCGCTGAACTTCGCGCCAATCGACTGGGCGGCGATCATCGAGCGCTTGGCCGATGCAGTGCAGAGCGATGCGCGCGCCAAGGACTTGGCGGTCGGCGTCGAGATCGACGCCGAGGCGTCGATCGTCTTCGCCGACGCGGTGCGCGTCGAGCAGATCGTTTGGAACCTGCTCAGCAACGCGTTGAAGTTCACGCCCGAAGGCGGCCGCATCCAGCTGCGCCTGGTCGCCGAAGGCAGCATGGCGCGGCTCGACGTGGCCGACACCGGGCGCGGCATCCAACCCGAGTTTCTCGGCCAGGTGTTCACGATGTTCCGCCAGGCGAGCGGCGGCGCAAGCCGGCAGGAAGGCGGCCTCGGCATCGGCCTCGCGCTCGTCAACCACCTGACCGAGCTGCATGGCGGCAGCGTCGCGGTGTCGTCGCGCGGGCTCGGCCAGGGCGCGTGCTTCAGTGTCTGGCTGCCGCTGTACGGCGGCGCGTCGCAACGCATGCAATCGAGCGTCGAGCTGCCGGCCCTCGAAGGCATGCGCATCCTCGTCGTCGACGACACGCCCGACACGCTCGAGGCTTT
>VBCQ01000279.1 GCA_005882155.1 Betaproteobacteria bacterium | reverse complement strand
CGCCGAGCCGCCTCAAGGCGATTGAGCGCCCCCTCGGGGGGCAGGAGCAAAGCGACGTGGGGGTTGTCATTTCTAGTCTTCCCGCGTTCCGAGCAAGCCCTTGGGCCGGAAGATCAGCATCAGCACGAGCAGCAGGTACGGAAGAATCGGTGCGACTTGCGCGATCGTCAGCTTCAACACCGGGTAGCCGAAGGTCTGCGGCCCGATCGCGGCGCCGTGCTGATTGAACACCGTCATCAGCGACACGTCGAACGCGACCGCGAAGGTCTGCAGCACGCCGATCAGCAGCGACGCGAGAAAGGCGCCGACCAGCGAGCCCATGCCGCCGACGACCACGACGACGAAGATGATCGGCCCGACCGCTGCCGCCATGCTCGGCTCGGTGACGAAGGCGTTGCCGCCGATGACGCCGGCGAGCCCGGCGAGCGCAGCGCCGCCGCCGAACACCAGCATGAACACGCGCGGCACGTTGTGACCGAGCGCTTCGACCGTGTCGGGGTGCGTCAACGCGGCCTGGATCACGAGGCCGACCCGCGTGCGCGTCAGCAGCAGCCAGACCGCCACCAGCATCAGCAGCGCCACCAGCATCATGAAGCCGCGATACGCCGGAAACTGCGTGCAGCGGATCTGCACCGCTGCATCGGTCGACTGACAGAGGGCAGGCGCGGCGAGTCGCCACGCGAGATGAATGCCGTCGCGGCTCGAATCGATGATCGTGAACAGCGGGCCTTGCAGCGATGCCGGCACCTGATAGTCCATCGCGCTGCGGCCCCACACGAGCTGCACCAGCTCGAGCAGCACGTACGACAGGCCGAAGGTCACCAGCAGCTCGGGCACGTGGCCGAACTTGTGGACCTTGCGCAGCACGTTCTTCTCGAACAGCGCGCCGAGCACCGCGACCGCCAGCGGCGCGAACAGCAAGCCCCACCAAAAGCCCACTGCCTGGCTGATCGTGTAGGCGATGTACGCGCCGACCATGTAGAAGCTTGCGTGGGCGAAATTCAGCACGCCCATCATGCTGAAGATCAACGTCAGCCCCGAGCTCAGCATGAACAGCAGCAGCCCATAGCTGACGCCGTTGAGCAGAGAGATCGCGGCAGTGGAGACGTCCATGTCAGCTCACGAAGTCCACAAACGAAAGCCCGAGGCGCTGCCTCGGGCCCATGGGTTGCGCGTCGATCAGGAAGCGGCGGGCCGCTTCATCTGGCACGAGGTCGGCGTGCTCGACACGTAGGGCTCGAAGCTGCGCTCCTGCGCCCAGGTGAAGCCGGTGCCCTCGACGTTGTACTTGTACTTCGAATCGACCTTCTGCCATTTGCCGATGTACAGCGTCTGCTGCAGCTGATGATCGGCCGCGCGCATCGTGATGTCGCCGCTGAAGCTCTTCACCGTCAGGCCTTCCATCGCATGCGCCACCTTCACGGGGTCGGTCGAATGTGCCTTGGCCATCGCCGCCGGCAGCATCTGGAACACGTGATAGACGGTCGCCGTCGACAGGTCTTCGTTGAACTTGCTCTTGAACTCTTCCTCGGCCTTCGACAGGTCGCCCGGGATATTCGGGTGTGCGACGTAGACGAACTTCACCTTGCCTTCCATCGTCGGCCCGATCGCGGTCGGCGTGCCCGCGGCGCCGGCGTAGTAGGTGTAGAACGCGACGTCGAGGCCGGCGTCTTTCGCGGCCTTCATCAAGAGCGCGAGGTCTTGCCCCCAGTTGCCGGTGATCACCGAGTCGGCGCCCGAGGCCTTGATCTTCGCGACGTAGGGCGCGAAGTCTTTCACCTGCCCGAGCGGGTGCAGATCGTCACCGACCACTTTGATGTCGGGCCGCTTGCGCGCGAGCATCTCTTTCGCGTATTTCGAGACCTGCTGGCCGTGCGCGTAGTTCTGGTTGATGAGGTAGACGTTCTTGATGTTCGGCTGGTCCTTCATGTAGGTCGTGAAGGCTTCCATCTTCATCGACGTGTCGGCGTCGAAGCGGAAGTGCCAGTAGTTGCACTTGCTGTTGGTCAGGTCAGGGTCGACCGCGGCGTAGTTGATGTAGACGACTTCCTTGCCGGGGTTGCGCTCGTTGTGCTTGGCCACCGCATCCATGATCGCCGCCGCCGCGCCCGAGCCGTTGCCCTGGGTCACGTAGCGGATGCCCTGGTCGGTTGCGGCCTTCAGCGAGTTCAGGCTTTCTTGCGGCGAGCCCTTGTTGTCGAACGGCACCATCTCGAAGGTCACGCCGGCCGGGTTGGTCTTGGCCACGCGGCCCGAGATCAACTGGAAGGTCTTGAGGATGTTCTGGCCGATGTTGGCAAACGGGCCGGACAGCGGGTCGATGAACGCGATCTTCACCGTTTCATTGAGCTTGCCGTCGGCCGCGGGCTTGGCGGCTTGAGCGGCGGCCATCGGAGCGTATGCCATGCATGAAGCGCCGACCAGCAGCGCTGCGAGTTTTGTTGGATTGAACATCGAACTTCTCCTGAAATAGCCAACGCAGAAGGTAGCTGAAACGAGAGTCCTTGCGGTTCAGGGACTACCCCTGCGGCTTGTCACACACAAGACACCGTGATGCCGACACGTCACGCGGTGGGCAGACGGTGCTCCTTGAACTGCTCACGCAGCTTGAGCTTCTGAATCTTGCCGGTCGCGGTGTGCGGAAGCTCGCTGACGAACGCGACGTCGTCGGGGATCTGCCACTTGGCGATGCGGCCTTCGAAGAAGGCCAGCAACTCCTGCGCGGTGACGTCGGCGCTGGGCTTCTTCACGACGACGAGCAATGGCCGCTCGTCGCACATCGGGTGCCGGCATGCGATCACCGCGGCCTCGTGCACCGCCGGGTGCGCCATCGCGATGTTCTCGAGCTCGATCGAGCTGATCCATTCGCCGCCCGACTTGATCACGTCCTTGCTGCGGTCGGTGATCTGCATGTAGCCGTCGGGGTCAATCGTCGCAACGTCGCCGGTCGGAAACCACTGTTGGCCGTTCACCGTCACCAGCGGCGAGGTCTCGCCCTTGTAGTAGTTCTCGATGATCCACGGCCCGCGCACGACGAGGTTGCCGGCCGCCTTCCCGTCCCACGGCAGCGGCTTGTCGTTGTCGTCGAGGATCAGCATGTCGACGCCGTAGACCACGCGGCCCTGCTTCTCGAGGATGCTGTGCTTCGCGGCGGCATCGAGCTCGGCGTGCTTGGTCTTCAGCTTCGCCAAGGTGCCGAGCGGCGACATCTCCGTCATGCCCCATGCATGGATGACCTCGACGCCGAACTCGTCTTCGAGCGTTCGCATCATCGCCGGCGGGCAAGCCGAGCCGCCGATCACGGTGCGCTTGAGGCTCGTGAATCTGAGCTTGTTCTGCTGCACGTAGTTGATGAGGCCGAGCCAGACCGTCGGCACGCCGGCGCTGAACGTCACCTTCTCCCCTTCGAACAATTCGTACAGCGACTTGCCGTCCAGATGCGGGCCCGGCATGACCAGCTTGGCGCCGACCAGCG
This sequence comes from Betaproteobacteria bacterium, assembly GCA_005882155.1. GTDB lineage: Bacteria > Pseudomonadota > Gammaproteobacteria > Burkholderiales > Burkholderiaceae_C > Albitalea. Next base: position 1,149 of record VBCQ01000279.1, on the reverse strand, counting down.
GCACCGCGTACGGCAGGCTCCAGGCGTTGACGTGGAACATCGGCACGACCGGCAGGATCACGTCCTTGGCCGAGCAGTCGAGCGAGTCGGGCAGCGCCGCCGCGTAGGCGTGCAGCAGCGTCGAGCGGTGGCTGTAGACGGCGCCCTTCGGGTTGCCGGTGGTGCCCGAGGTGTAGCAGATGCTCGACGCGGTGTTCTCGTCGAACTCGGGCCAGGCGTACTCGCCGTTCTCGTTGTCGACCAGGTCTTCGTAGCAGCGCAAGTTCGCGATCGTCGATTGCTGCGGCATGTGCGCCCAGTCGGTCATCAGCACGTAGTGCTTGATCGACGGCAGCGACGGCGCGAGCTTCTCGACGAGCGGCAGGAACGTGAGGTCGAAGCACAGCACCTTGTCGGCCGCGTCGTTGGCGATCCACGCGATCTGCTCGGGAAAGAGCCTCGGATTGATCGTGTGGCAGACAAGCTCGGAGCCCGACACTGCGTAGTAAATCTCGAGATGGCGATAGCCGTTCCACGCCAGCGTCGCGACGCGGTCGCCCGCCGTGCAGCCGAGTCGCGCCAGCGCCTGCGCGAGCTTGCGCGCACGCAGCTCGGTGTGCTTCCAGTCGGTGCGATGGATGTCGCCTTCGACACGCTTGGAGACGATCTCGGTGTCGGCCGAATGGCGTGCCGCATGGACGATCAGCGACGAGATCATCAACGGCATCTGCATCATCTGGCCCATCAGGGAAGCCATGGTCTTGTCTCCGGAATTCATGTTGCGATGCAACGATGATAGGAAGCTCGAATGGCGCGTGATGCCTGCGTTTACCCGTAACTCGAAACTAACCCTGCCTCCGGCAGTCACTTCCCCCGGACCTAAACTCGGCGCATGAGTGCAGTCCCGAAGATCGACGCCCCGCTGGCCTGCCCGACTTTGTCGTGGCGCAACCGTTTTGCTGCGCTCGGAGAGCGCTTCTACACGACTATGCCGGCCGACCCGGTGCCGAATCCGCGCTGGGTCGCAGTCAGCGATTCGTGTGCGCGCGAGCTCGGCTTTCCGCACGACTGGTGGCAGCGCGAGGACTGGCATGCGCTCGAGGTCTTCAGCGGCAATGCGCAGTGGCCCGGCATGCAGCCGTTGGCGAGCGTCTACAGCGGCCATCAGTT
>VBCQ01000278.1 GCA_005882155.1 Betaproteobacteria bacterium | reverse complement strand
TTCGGATAGGCGACCGCAAGCGCGATCCCGATGATCATCAGCACCGACACCAGCGTCGCAAATGCCAGGCCCAATAACCAGAACGCGGTTCTGCGCAACCATTGGCCCCAAGGTGGAAGCGATGAAGCGGCTCGGCGGGGCGAGGATGCGCTGGCGGGCCGATTGGCGTCGCGCTCGGAAGGGCTCATGAGACTCCAAAGGTGCTGCGACGAATTATAGGAAGGCGGTTACACGTGATTTGGGGTCGGCGTGAACTGGTTGGCAACCGGCCGAAAAAGCGCTCAGGGTTGTCCCGAGATCGAGCCCGAATCGGTTACGAACACGTGTGAGTTTCGCAACGAGCACGGCCGCGAGCGAGCCAAAAAGTCATGCTGCTCAAAGGCTTTACTGCTAGCATTGAAGTAACTTATTAACAGTCCAGCATCCTTCGTGGCGAGTTGGGAGACGGGGTTTTGAGCTTTCTTGACACCTTATTGGGCCGCAAGCATCCGCCGATGATCGGGCTGGACATCAGCTCGTCGAGCGTCAAGCTGGTCGAGCTGTCGCAAGACGCCGCCGGCGACTACACGCTCGAGCGGTTTGCGGCCGAGAGCTTCGAAAAAGGCTGGATCACCGACGGCCAGATCGAAAAATTCGACGAGGTCGCCGATGCGGTCAAGCGCGTCGTCAGCAAGAGCGGCACGAAGACGAAGAACGTCGTGATGGCGATGCCCCAATCGGCGGTCATCACGAAGAAGATCATGCTGCCCGCGGGCTTGCGCGAAGAAGAGCTCGAGCTGCAGGTCGAGTCCGAAGCCAATCAATACATCCCGTTCTCGCTCGACGAGGTGAGCCTCGATTTCTGCGTCATCGGGCCGAGCCCGACGTCAGTCGGCGACGTCGAAGTGCTGATCGCGGCGTCGCGCAAGGACCGAGTGCAGGACCGGCAGGGTCTCGCCGAAGCCGCCGGCTTGAAGCCGGTCGTGCTCGACATCGAATCGCATGCGTCGCGCCTGGCGATGAGCCGCGTCGTCGCGACATTGCCGAATGAAGGCAAGGACGCGCTGGTCGCCCTGTTCGAGATTGGTGCCGACACGACGAGTCTGAAAGTTCTGCGCGACGAAGAAATGCTCTACGACCGCGACCAGGCATTCGGCGGCTCGCAGCTCACCCAACTGATCTCGCGCCAATACGGCTTCTCGTTCGAGGAAGCCGAGCAGAAGAAACTCGCCGGCGACCTGCCCGACGACTACGACACGTCGATCCTCGCGCCCTTTGTCGACAGCCTGTCGCAGGAAATCGGACGCGCGCTGCAGTACTTCTTCACCAGCACGCCGCATCACAAGGTGCATTACGTGATGCTGGCCGGTGGCACGGCGACGTTGCCGGGCCTCAAGGATCGGGTCACCGAACTGACGGGCTTCGCCTCGATGGTGGTGAATCCCTTCGACAACATGAAGCTCGGCAGCGCCGTGCGCGAGACCAAGCTTCGTCGCGAGGCGCCGTCGTATCTCACGGCCTGCGGCCTGGCGATGCGGAGGTTCCTGCAGTGATTCTCGTCAACCTGCTCCCGCACCGGGAGGAACGGCGCAAGCGGCGCAAGATTGCCTACTTCGCCGGATTGGGCGTGGCGGCGGGCCTCGGTCTGGCCGCCGTGGGGCTGTGGTATCTGGTGCTGCTGCAGCTCACGTCCACGCAGCAAGTTCGCAATGCATTCCTCAATACCGAGATCAAGAAGCTTGAAGTCCAGATCAAGGACATCGCCACGCTGAAGGCAGAGATCGAATCGCTGAAGGCGCGACAGAGAGCGGTGGAGGATTTGCAGACGGATCGCAATACGCCGGTGTACGTGCTGAATGAACTCGTGAAGCAGACGCCAGAAGGCGTTTACTTCAACACAGTCAAGCAGGACGGGCAGGTCCTCAGCGTCAACGGGACCGCTCAAACCAATGAGCGCGTTTCCGAATTGCTGCGCAACACCGCGAACAACTCGGAATGGCTGACGAGACCCGAGCTCATCGAAATCAGGGCAGCGTCTACCGGCAAAGAGCAGAAGCGCGTGTTCGATTTCTCGATGCGCTTAAACGTGAAGCGGCCACAAGATAAAGCTGCTGCCGAGGCTGCCTCAGCAGCCAAGGCTGGAAGTGCGCCGGCTGCCGTGGCAGCGAAGTAGGCCTGAGAGCGATATGGCAACTCAGAAGAAACCAGTCAATGTCGACCTGAACTCGGTCTTCGAGGCCGCTGCGTCTCAATTCCGCGGCCTGAACCCGAACGAGCCAGGCCAATGGCCGCTATTGCCGAAGATTGCCACGTGGTCGGTGTTGGCGGTCGCGGTCGTCGTGGTTGGTTGGTTCTTGGTGCTCGATAGCGCGACAGGCGAGCTCGATGTCGAACGCAATAAGGAGCCCACGCTCAAAGCCGACTATCGCGCCAAGCTGGGGCAGGCGGTCAATTTGAGCGAATTGCGTAAACAGAAGTCGCAGGTCGAGGAGTACGTCACGCAGCTGGAAAAGCAGCTGCCCGGCAAGGCAGAGATGGATGCACTGCTGTCCGACATCAACACCGCCGGTCTCGGCCGCGGCTTGCAATTCGAACTGTTTCGACCAGGCCAAGTCGTCGTCAAGGACTACTACGCCGAGCTTCCGATCTCGATCCGCGTGTCCGGCAGATACCATGACATCGGAGCGTTCGCCGCCGATGTGGCGAACCTCTCGCGCATCGTGACCTTGCACAACATGAATATCACGAGTACGCGGGATGCGTCCGGCACGTTGTCCATGGAGGCCACTGCGCGGACCTACCGGTACCTCGATGCGACTGAGTTGGCGCAGACCCGTGGTGGCGACAAGAACAAGCCGGGGGCGAAGAAATGAGGGCCAAGACAAGCTTGCATTGGGCAGCCATCTCGATCGTCGGAATCATGTTGTCTGCCTGCGGCGCCGACCAGGACGAGCTTCAGCAATGGATGGATCAGCAAAAGCGCGAAGTCAAGCCCAATGTGCAGCCGCTCAGCCCGCCGAAGAAATTTATTCCCCAGGCTTATTCCGCAGTCGGTAGCGTCGAGCCCTTCAGCACGCAAAAGCTCACCGTCGCACTGAAGCAGGAATCGCGTCAACCTAATTCGCTGCTGAATGCCGAAATCAACCGCC
>VBCQ01000045.1:34428-42282 GCA_005882155.1 Betaproteobacteria bacterium | reverse complement strand
ACGAGCCTCTGGGCCTGCGCGAGATGCAAGCCGACGTAGACATCGTCGAGCTCCTTGACGCCTTGGAACTCGGCGCGCAGCACGCTGACTGCAGCAACGTTCGGTGCGCCGCGTGCGTTCGACGCGAGGATCTCGATGCGCGGGCGAGCCGTGTCTGGCGCCGCTTTCGCCGCTGATTTGGCCGGAGCGCCACCGGTCGTCGCAAGCTCGGCGATGTCGGCCGGCAAGGCCGCGCCCTGCGGTGTGCTGGCGACCACGCTCGACTCGCAATCCGGCACGTCGAGCTGAGCACACAGTTGAAGGACGCGCGCGACACCAGTGCCGATGACTGCCGTATCGGGCGCGGTTCCCGATAACGAGAGGTGGCGAGACAAGATGCGCAGCTCGAAGTCGTTCCATTCGCGCATGCGGTTCTGGTCTTCGACGACCATGCCGCTGACGAACACGGTGCGCGACACGCTGGCGGCGAAGTTGCCGGCAATGCCGCCGAATTGCAGCGTCGGCGTGACGACTGCAAGCAGCGGCTGCAAAACCGGATCGCGCTTGACGACCGCGATGATGCGCTCGTAGTCGCGAATTCCGTACGCCGCCGGGTTGCCGCTGCCGAAGCGAAAGTAATCCTTGTGCTGAATTTGCAGGTGACCGGTGCGGCGTACGAAGTCCGACTGCAGGCCGTAATTGATGTCCCTGATGTAGCCGCCGAACAGCAGCACCGCCATCAAACCGAGGACCATCGCGATCAGCGTCATCAGCGAACGCCGGCGGTTGCGCAGCAGGTTGCGCCAGGCGAGCGACAGCGTGCTCATGCGCTCGTCTCCGCCATCGCGAGGCGCCGCTCGATCGACGTGATGCGGCCGTCGTGGATGTGCACCGCGTCGTCGGCCGCGTCGAGCACCTTGGGGTCGTGCGACGAGAAGATGAACGAGACGTGGTGACGCTGCTGCATGCTGCGCATCAGCTCGATGATCTCGCTGCCGGTCTTGCTGTCGAGGTTCGCGGTCGGTTCGTCGGCGAGAACGATCTGCGGCTTGCGGGCCAACGCTCGCGCGATGGCGACGCGCTGACGCTGCCCACCGGAAAGCTGGCCCGGCCGGTTGCGGCCGAATGCCGACAGGCCCACCGCATCGAGCAGCTTCTCGACCCGAGCGCGTCGGGCATTGGGCGCCATGCCGGCGAGAACCAGTGGGTACTCGACGTTCTCGAACGCAGTGAGCACCGGCAGCAGGTTGAAGTTCTGGAACACGAAGCCGAGCTGGCGCGCACGAAAGTCCGACAGTGCATCGTCGGGCATCGTCTGCACCGCCTTGCCGCCGACCATGATCGTTCCGCGGTCGGGCCGGTCGATGCAGCCGATCAGATTCAGCAGCGTCGTCTTGCCACTGCCCGACGGACCCGAGATGACGGTGAACCGGTCCGGCAGGATGACGAGGTCGATGTCGGTCAGCGCCGGCACGTCGACGGCGTCCAGCCGATAGGTTCGAGAGACGCCTTTCAGAACGACCGGATGCAGCAGCGCCTTGGGGCGACCGCCGGGAAGCAAGTCAAGCGTGGGCATCGCTTCGACTCCTCAAGCACTCGCATGCCAATGAACCTGGCGGGTTCGCATGGCCACGATGCTAAATCATCGCGAGAGGGTCACTGGGTGGTCTGGATCAGCCCGGCGACCTCTTCGTGGCCGGCGAAATCCGGGCTCAGCTTGGCCAGTGCATCGAGCTCGGTTCTCGCGAGGCTCTTGTCGCCGGAGCGCAGATAAATCTTCGCGAGCGTGAGTCGAAACGTCGGCACGTCAGGGGCTTGGGCGACGACTTTCTTCTGCAGCTCGATCGCCTTGGCGTGCTGGTCCTCGCTCGACAGCGCAAACGCGAGGGTGTCCATCAGCGCCAGCTTGCCCGGCGCGGCCTTGACCGCGCGCTCGGCCATCGCGACCGCGCCGGGCTTCTTCTGCTTGATTGTGACCCACGCGAGGTTATTCAAGGCCACCGGGTTGTCGGCCTGCTGCTTCAAGATCTGCAGATAGCTCTTCTCGGCTTGCGCCCAGTCGCCTTGCGCCGATGCCACATCGCCGAGGTAGAGCAGGAACAGCATGTCTCTCGGGTGGTCGCGAAGCCATGCGTCGGCGAACGTGGCGGCGTCGACGCTCTTTTTCGTCTGGGTCAATGCGAAGTGAAGCCGTTCCGGCGCCTGCGCCGGATTCGGCATTGCGCTGCCCTTGCGGAACGCCGCGATAGCCGCATCCCAACGCTTTGCGTCGGCTTCGACTTCGCCTTCGAGAATGAAGCCCAATGCGTCCCTGGGTCGCTGTATCTGAATCGCGCGGGCGATCGCAACCGCGTCCTGCGGCCGCTTGTCGCGCATCGCGATACCGATGGCCACCCGCTGCACCGGCAACTCGTTCGGTGCCAACTCGAGCGCCCGTTTCGCATTCTTGGCCGCGGTGGCGTAATCCTTTCTTGCCAGATTGATTTCGGCCAAGCCGAGGTGACCGAGGTACGAGTCCGGCTGCTGAGCGGCGAGCTTTCCGAAGATGCTGCTGGCTTGGTTGACGTCGCCTGAGCTGATCAGCACCCGCGCCAATCGGTTCTGCAGCTCGGCATCGTCCGGAACGGCCGCAACACCGGCCTGCGCCGCAGCCAACGCCGACTTCAAGTCGCCGCCGACCAAGTGGTGCTCGATCAGCACCAGCCTCGGTTGCGGGTCGGTCGGATTCGCATTGACCGCATCGCCGATCAGTTTGGCGATCTCGTCGCGGCTGCTGCCGGTGCGGCGCTTCAATTCGGCAAGTCCCAGCAGCGCCTGGGCGTTCGCCGGGTCGAGTTTTAGCAGCTGCTCGAAGCGGGCCTTGGCGGCATCCGGCTTCTTGTCGATGAAGTCGAGCGCCGCCAGGTTAGCCACAGCCGGCAGATAACGCGGGTCACGACTCAGTGCCTGCTCGAAACTCTTGCGTGCCGCCTCTGAATCCTTGCGCAGCACCTGCACGCGACCACGCAGGTCGAAGGCGAGCGGACCGCTGGGCTGCTTCTTCTCGAGCCCGTCGATGGCCTTGAGTGCCGCGTCGAACTCGGTGCGCTTCAGGTGCGCACTGATGAGCGCCATGTCAACCGCAATGCCTTTGTCGGACGCGGCGATCGATTGAAGTTCGGCGAGCGCCGAGTCGGCATTGCCTTTCGACAGCTGCGACATCGCGAGCGCTGCGCGAATTTTGGTGTCGTTGGGGCGGAGCGCCGCAGCGCGGGTGAAGTAGGCGTCGGCGGTTTTCGGATCGTCCGCCAACAGAGTCGCCTGACCGGCGAGCATCAGCGTTTCTGCATCGACGGCAGGGCCATCGAGTGCTGGCCGCAATGCAGCAATTGCCTTGGCCGGACGGTTCGATTGCAAATAGACCTTCGCCAGCAAGCGACGCGCGCCGACGAATTGGGGCTGCAACTGCACCGCGCGACTCAGGTAGCTCTCGGCTTGAGCCAACGCGCCCAGCTGCAATTCGATCGCTCCGGCAAGGTGCAGTACGCCGGCATTGTCGGGCGCGGCGCGCACGAGCCCTTGCAGCAATTCGCGCGCGCGCTTGTAGTCGCCGCGCGCGAACGTCATCTGAGCCTCGTAGTAGCCGGTCAGCGCGTGGTTCGGAAACGCTTTCTTCAACTCGACCAATTGCCGGCTCGCCGCACCCTGGTCCTGTTGGACGAAGTACAGCGTGATCAGGGCCGCGTGCACTTCGATCAGGTCGGCGCGGATCGCCAGCGCTTTTTGGTACGCATCGGTCGCCCCAGCCGGGTTGCTCTTTGCCTGAACCAGCACGTCGCCCTTCAGTTGCCATGCTTCGTGGCTGTCCGGCACGCGGGCCAAGAGCTCATCGAGCACCGCGAGCGCCCCGTCGATATCGCCGGCGCTCGCCTTGATGCGTGCGTGGGCCAGCAGCGCCGGCGTCGATTGCGGCGAGATCGCCAGCACCTTGACGATCGCAGCACGCGCCTTGTCATGCGCCCCTTGCGCTGCGAAGGCCATCGCGACGGTGGTCTGAACAGCGACGGTCGCATCCGGATTGGACAGCTCGATCGCGGCGTATTGATCGGTCAGTTTTTTGTACTGGCGAAGCGCCATCAGCGTCTTCGCCATCTGGGGCGCGACCGCAGCATCGGGATGCTTCAATTCCTGCGCGCGTCGCAATTCGATCTCGGCCCCCGTCGCGTCGCCGGACTCGAGCAGCGCGACGCCGAGCAGGAATCTCGCCTCGGCCGACGACGGGTTCGCCTGCAACAGGTTCTTCAGCTGAATCACGGCGGCCTTGGAGTCCCGCTTCTGCAGGTAAGCCTTCGCCGATGTCAGCAGCTCGCCATCACTCTTGCCGCCGCAGCCCGAGAGCAACAGCGCGAGAATCAGCGCGCCCCGACCGACATACCGATTCCCCCGCATCGCGCACTCTCCCGATTTCTGACCGACCCGCCGGTATTGCGCGGAGTATCGCTCAGGCAAATCGGCGATCGACGGTGTGTCGATGAAACTTACAGCGCCCGCGACAAGCCGCCGCTCTCGATGAAAAAACCGTGTCGAATCAATGCTTTGTAAAAATGGCATGGTTCTGGCTTTTGGCGGTTCAAGGGATGTGCTCCCTTACTCAACCCTGGAGGAGAAGAGATGAAATTGAAAAACTGGATTGCGGCCGCCTTCGGTGCCGCTGCCGTGATGGCGGCCGGCCCGGCCAGCGCGACGGCCGTTGGCCTTGAGCTGATGTTGCTGGTCGACGTGTCGGGTAGCGTCGACTCCGCCGAGTACGACCTGCAGAAGAACGGCTATGTGAATGCATTCAACAGCGTGGCGGTGCAGAACGCCATTTTGGCCAGTCAAGGCGGTGCCATCGCCGTCACGTACATCGAATGGTCCGGAAATACGCAGCGGGCGACTCAAGTCGGCTGGACCTTGATCAATAGCGTCGCGTCGGCGCAGCAGTTTGCCACCGCACTGAGTGGCGTATCCCGTGCGTTCGCCGGCAATACCGCGATTCAGGACGCGATCGGCTTGTCCTATGGCGCGTTCGGCACCGAAGTCGGTGGCGCATCGAACGGCTTCGAATCCCTGCGACAAGTCATCGACGTGTCAGGCGACGGCGCCGACAACAACAGCGCGACTTTTTGCGCCGCTGGCTGCGGTCGCAACGCAGCACTTGCCGGCGGTGTGGATACGATCAACGGCCTCGCGATCCTCGGCGAAGCAGGTCTGCAGACCTACTACGACAGTTTCGTGAAGGGTGGAACGGGCGGCTTCGTCATCGCGGCAACCAGCTTCGCCGATTTCTCCAGAGCGATCCAGGACAAGCTCATCGCCGAGATTCGGGTTCCGGAGCCGACGTCATTGGCACTGGTTGGCTTGGCCTTGCTCGGCGCCGGTGTAGCGCGCCGCCGTGTGACCAGGCGCTGAATACCGAATTCAAATGCAACGGGCCGAGTAATCGGCCCGTTTTTCATTCGGCGCGGCGATTCGCTCCGTCAGCCCTGGCGCTCGGACCCGTCAGTGGCAAGCTCGGCAATCAGGCCGGCGCAGGCGTCCTCGACCAAGTCGAGGACCTGCTCGAAGGCTGCTGCGCTGCCGTAGTACGGATCGGGCACCACCGGGTTGTCGAAGCGCTGGGCATACTCGGTGAGCCTGCGCAACTTGCCTCGGTGTTCGACCGGGCATAGCTCTTTGAGCTCGGCCAAATTGTCCCAGTCCATCGCGAGCAGCAAATCGAAGCGCTCAAAATCAGCCGCAGTGATTTGTCGCGCTCGCAGCGCAGACAAATCGTAGCCGCGCTGCCGGGCGTGCCGCACCGCGCGTTCGTCGGGGGGCTCGCCCGTGTGATAGCCGTGAGTGCCGGCCGAATCCACGACCACCAAAGCGGCAACGCCAGCTTCTCGCAGCTTGTGCCGCAGCACCCCCTCCGCGGTGGGCGAGCGGCAAATGTTGCCCATGCAAACCATCAACACTTTGCGTTGCGTCACGGATCGATCTCGCTGTGTGACTCTGGTTTCGAGAGCATGAATTTGGCAGAACTTCGGCGTTGCGGCGAGCGCGAATGTCGACGGCTTTTACAGGTCCGTCGATCGCAAAAATGAAACGGCTCTCAAAACAACGGCTTACGTTTGTGGCACGGTGTATGCATTGTCGTCCTCCCGTCGCGGGTTTGGGAGCAAAGGGGATGGCGGTCAAGGCCGCCAGGGCGACTGGAGCACTAGCAGTGAAGGAGATGCACATGGCGACTCTGAAGAGATTGAGCGGCGTTGCGGCGGCGCTGGCCGGTTCTGCGGTTTTCTTCGCGGGTCCGAGTCAGGCTGCGTTCAATCTGAACGGGATCGGTTTCGTCCAATATGGCGACGCCCAGTCGTACTCGTTGCCGATTGCCGAAATCCAAGACGGCTGCACCGGTCCCGGCTGCCAGTTCTACGTCAATTCGACACCCGGCGCCATCAAAGGGCTGACCGTCATCGGCACCGGCTCGAGCGGCGGCGGCGTGGTAACGAATCTCGCTGGCATGGACAACGCCTATTCAACCCCTAACGGTACCATCCAAAACCCTGCAAATCCCTACTGGAACCCGTCTCCGGCAACCTACAACGGCACCACCGGAGTCGTCAACCACAACGGCGATAACACGTGGGACTCGAGTTTGGCCGCCATGAAGACTTATCTCGCTGGCGAGGCGATGATTTTCTTCTTCAACAACAACCAGACCAAGAGTCTTGGAACGGCGTCGGAGTCCTTGGCCGCCTGGGCCCGAATCACTTTGAAGGATGGCAGCGGTGCTGTGATCGGGACCTACGATCTGGCGAACAAGGCCGTTTTCGGTGCGCCGGGCGGGGGGTACAACCTCGTGACTGCGGGCGGACGCGGCACCTTCCTCGGCAACGTCGGCTCCTATACCAATCCCGGTACGCCCGCTGGCGCTGACGGGACTTCGCCCCCCCCACCGGCTCCCGGCGACAAGAACAGCACCGACTACGTGTTGTCTGGCGGTGCGGTGTGCGTGACGACGAACACCGCGGTTCCGATTCCGGTGCCCTGCGATGCGTCGAATCCCAACGTCTCCAAGCCGATCGACCACAATCTGGGTGCAAACCAAGCGGCCTACGCGATCCTGTTCCCCGAGTTGAATGCCCAGCTGAGCGCGCTGTTTGGTTCGCTGTCGGCCGCCGACTTGGCCAGCTACACGATGAGTGTCGACGTGCGACTTGGCTGTGATCCCCTCTTGGATCCGACGGCGCTGGTCTGCACGGGCAATGGAGACCTCCTCCCGACGCAATACGGTCGCGACCTGAACAACGGCTACGAGCAGATCTTCATCTCGAAGGCCAGTGACATCGTGCACGTTCCTGAGCCCGGAACGCTCGCATTGGCTGGCTTGGTGCTGCTCGGTCTGGCGCTGTCTCGCCGTCGCGCCTGATTGATCAATCACACCTGATCGGCAAGCCCCGCCTCTGGCGGGGCTTTGCTTTTGTGGCCGGCCTTCGCGTCGTCAAAGGGACTTCAACAGTTCCCCGACTTCCGCTTGGCCGGCAAACTTGGTCCCGAGTCTCGCAAGCTGTTTCAGTTCCGTCTTGGCCAACGCGCCCTGGCCGGCCTTGATATACAGCTTCGCCAGATTCAAGCGAATGCCAGGTTGGTCCGGCTGCAGCGCGATCGCCTTCTTCTCGATTTCCAATGCCTTGTTCAGTTCGCCTTTGTTGCCCAGGATCATCGCCAGCGTGTCCATGAAGGCGGGCTGGTTCGGTTGCAGGGCGGTGGCCTTTTCCGCATAAGCCAGTGCGCCCGGCTTGTTCAGTCGTTGCGTGACCCAGGCGAGGTTGTTCAACGCGACCGGGTTGTCCGGCTGCAGGCCGACCACCGCAA
>VBCQ01000045.1:0-34323 GCA_005882155.1 Betaproteobacteria bacterium | reverse complement strand
GCGAATTCGCTCGCATTCGACTGCTTCAGCCCCGAACGATAGGCGGCGGCGGCAGCGTCCCACCGCTTCTGCGCGGCTTCGACGTCACCCACCAACATCAAGCCCGCGGCCTCGTGTCCCGGCGCCTTTTGCACCTGATGTGCCAGCGCAAGAGCTTCATCGGCATGACCGGCGCCGAGCTCGAGCATGATCAGGTCGCGTTGTGCCGTGACGAGATCGGGCGTGATCGCCAACGCGCGCTTCAAGCTTTGACGCGCGGCATCGGTGTTCTTCGTTTTCGCATAGAGCTCGGCAAGTCGCAAATGGGCCGCAACCGACCGCGGCTGGAGATCGGCAGTCTTCTTGAACGAGGCGATCGCCTGGTTGAAGTCGCCGGACGCCAGTTGAACGCGGCCGAGCGCATCGTGCATATCGGGACTGTCGGGAAGTGTGGCAACACCGTCCTGAGCCACTGACAGCGCCGCCTTCAGGTCCTTGCTCCTCATTTGCGCATCGATCAGCAGCAAGCGCGGGGCGACCTGGGTCGGGTTGAGCCGCACGGCGTTGGCCAGCAAGCCGATCACCTCTTCCTTGCTGGCTCCGGCGTCGGCACGCAGTCCGGCGACCGCCAGCAGCGCGTGGAGATTGCCCGGATCGGCGCGAAGAATCGCGTCGAAGCGCTTGCGCGCCTGCTCGGGTTTCTTTTCCGCGAGGTCCACGGGTCGATCGCCAGCGCGCGCTCGAAGCTCTGGCGTGCACCGGGAAGATCCTTTTGAGTGAGCTGGATACGGCCGCGCAGATTGGCCGCGAGAGCGGTGTTGGGCTGCTTGCGTTCGAATCCTTCGATCGCCTTCAACGCGCCGGCGTAGTCACTCTGGCGCAGCCGCGAAGCAATCAATGCCTGGTCTGCCACGGTGCCCTTGTCGGAGGCGGCGATTTCCTCGAGTTGTGAAAATCCCGCCTCGGTACTGCCTCTGGAAAGCTGTCCCAGCGCCAGCGCCGTGCGACTGCGCGTGTCGTTCGGGTTCAGCTTGGCCGCACGCTCGAAATAGGCCTCCGCATTGCCTGGGTCCCCGTTGTGGAGATACGCCTCGGCAGCCAGCGCGAGAGTTTCCGCGCCCGGCTCCGCCGCCTGCAGCAGCGGCGCCAACTGGTCGAGCGCCTCGCTCGGCTGACCGGAACGCAAGTACGCTCGCGCCAGCAACCGCCGAGTCGCAGCCATGTTGGGCGCGATCTGCAACGCTCTGCCGAGGAGGTGCTTGGCCTGAAGAATCGACCCCGACTGGTACTCCACCGCGCCGGCCAATTGCAGAATCTTGACGTTTTCGGGTGCGACCTTCAGCAACTGCTGAGAGATTTCCTTGGCCGTCTTGAAGTCGTTGTTGAGCAAGGCGAGCTCGGCTTCGAAATACTTGGTTTCCAGGTGATTCGGCGCGACCTTCTTCAAGTCGTCGAGCTGCCGTTTGGCGCCTGCGAGGTCCTTCTGCGTGACGAGGATCGACAGGATGCTCGCGTGAGACGCCACCAGATCGGGACGCGCCTTCAGCGCGTTGCGGTGTGCGTCCAGCGCTCCCGCCACGTCCTTCTTCACAACGTACAGCAAGTCGCCCTTGAGTTGCCATGCGTCGACGTTGTCGGGTGCCTTGTCGAGAATCTCGTTCAGCAAGGCCAGCGCGCCGTCGAAGTCGCCTGCCTCGGCCTTGAAACGGGCCTGCAGACCGCGAGCACGGGCGGAGGTGGGGGAGGAACGCAACGCCGACTCGAGAGCAACGCAGACTCGAGAGCCGCCTGGGATTCCTTGCCCTTTCCCCGGCGCGCGTATGCGAGCGCCAGCGACGTTTTCAGATCCGCAGTGGCCGCTCCGTCACCGAAGTCGGTGGCCGCAAATTCCGTCGCGAGCGGCTGCAACTGCCCCTTGAGAAGCATCGCTCGAGCGAGAACCGGAATGACTTGCGCGCGTGGATGATTCAGCGCGATCGCCTTTCGCAGTTCGACGATCGCCGAAGTCGCGTCGCCCGCATCGAGAAGCACGCTGCCCAGAAGAAACCTCGCCTCCGACGAACTGGGCTCTTTCTGCAGCGCGGTCTTGAGCTGGATCGAGGCCGCTTTGTAATCGTTCTTGGCGATGTATGCCTTGGCCGAGGCAATCAGCGACTCGGGCCGATCTCCTTCGCAAGCCGTGAGCAGCGCCGATACGCCCAGGATGCAACAGGCGATGCCACGAGCGAATCGATTCACGGAATCATCCTTGTGAACAGGAGCGGATCGGCATGCGACGCATGGGGTTGCTTCGAACGGCGCCGGCCACGGCTGCGCTGGCGCGCCCGGCTGGGATCGAACCAGCAACCCCTGCCTTCGGAGGGCAGTACTCTATCCATTGAGCTACGGGCGCTCGGCGCGAATTATCGCATCGCACTTTGGCGTCAGGCTCGGGCCAGATTGCCCCATTTATAATCAGCGGCTTTTGCGTCGGCCGCCACGAGCTGGTTTGCACGCACGCTTGCGACATTTCAATCTACGAGTCGAGGACTCAGCCTCATGAGCGACGCCAACCATTCCCACGACCACGAAGGCCCGCACGCCGGGCCGATCAAGACGCCCAGACAGTTGATCGTCGCGGTGTTCTTCGCGTTCGTCGTGCCGATCATCGCGATCGTGTTGCTGGTGAGCTTCGTCGCCGCCGACAAGCAACCCGCCGCCGGCACCAACGCGCTGGCCGCCGAAGCGGTGGCGCGCCGCATCGCGCCGGTCGGCCATGTCGAAGTCAAGGATCTGTCGGACCCGAGCAGCATGAAAACCGGCGACCAGGTCTACGCCGCCCAGTGCGTCGCTTGTCACGGCACCGGCGTCGCCGGCGCGCCGAAGTTCGGCGATGCCGCTGCATGGGGACCGCGCATCGGCCAGGGGTACGAGACGCTGCTCACGCACGCGCTCAAGGGCAAGGGCGCGATGGCACCGCAAGGCGGCGGCGACTTCAGCGACCTCGAGATCGGCCGCGCCGTCGTCTACATGGCCAACAAGGGCGGTGCGAAATTGGAAGAGCCGAAGCTGCCGGCCGGCACCGTCGCCAAGGCGGATGAAGCGGCATCGGCACCGGTCGCTGTCGCAGCGGCCATCACGCCGGCGCCTGCGGCAACTCCAGCGCCCACCGCGGCCGTCCCCAAGGCCGACAGCGGCGCCGCCCCGCCGCTGTATGCCCAGACCTGCTCTGCCTGCCACGCTGCGGGTGTGGCCGGAGCGCCCAAGCTCGGCGACAAGGCCGCCTGGGCACCCCGACTCGGCCAAGGGATCGATGCACTGACCGCGACCGTCATCAAAGGCAAGGGCGCGATGCCGCCAAAGGGTGGGTCCGGCGCCAGCGAGGCGGAGATCAAGACGGCGGTCACCTACATGGTGAAGTCGGCGAAGTAGGAACCGCGCCCTCAGCGGGTGGCGGCTGGACTCAGCCGATATCCGAAGCGCTCCGGTAATTCGTCGAAGCGCGGCGCCCACAGGCCCGCTTCGACAGCGCGTGACGCCGTCTCCATGTCGAGGGTGTGCACAATCCCGAGGCCTTCGTCGGTGCCGAGGAACAGGCGGCCGTGCTCGTCGAGCCACGCGCTGTCGAAACGCGCATCGATGCCGCTGTGGCTGCGAATGACGATATCGGCGTCGCGTTCGATCAAGCGCCATACCCACGGCGCCGCTTCGAGCTCGACATAGACACGCTGCGGCCCATTCTGGAAGAACCAGCTGCCGGCGTCGTCGCTCGCGTAGTTGCGCTCGATGAACTCGCGCAGCTTCTCGTGCAGGATGCGGCTGCCCTTGACTCGCGGGAACGGACCGGCCGCCTGCGTGCGGTCGTCGCGCATGTACCAGTCGCCGCGCGCGTCGAGCGCGAGCCAGCCGTAGCAGTGCGGCACGTTGGGCCACTTCTTCAGTGCCGCCTTGACGATCTCGTCCATGCACCGAGTTTCGTTCAGAGATGCGCTTTCATCCAGCCCATCGCCTGCTCGGGCAGCTCGAGCACATGGCCCGGAAAGCTGCCCGATGGAAAGCCGACATGGCCGCCGTGCGCCGGCTGCCACAGCGTCACCGTGTCGCCGACCTCATGCTGCAGCGGCAGACTCGCCGCCGGAACGAAGGGGTCGTTGCGCGCGTTCAGCAGCAGCGCCGGGATGCGAATCCGCCGCAGGTGCGGCTTGGCCGAAGGGGTCGTTGCGCGCGTTCAGCAGCAGCGCCGGGATGCGAATCCGCCGCAGGTGCGGCTTGGCCGAGCCGCGGGTCCAGTAGTCGTCGGTGTCGCGAAAGTCGTGCAGCGGCGCGGTGAAGGCATTGTCGAAGTCGTAGAGGTCGCGTGCCGAGAGCAGCTTGTCGCGGTCGAACAGCCCCGGGTATTGCTCCAACTTGGCGAGCGCCTTGGGCACCATCGTGCGCAAGAACATGCGGGTGTAGACGATGCGATTGAAGCCGCGGCTGATCGCATGGCCGCTGGCGCCGAGGTCGACCGGCGACGAGACCGCAGCGACCGCGCGCAGCGTCTGCGCCGCCGAGTCGCCGGCCTCTTCGGCCCAGCGCAGCAGCGCATTGCCGCCGAGCGAGACGCCGAGCGCAACAATGGGCCCGCGGTGATGCTCGCGAAAACGCGACAGCATCCAGCCGACTTCCTCGAAGTCGCCCGAGTGGTAGGCGCGCGGCGCGAGGTTGAGCTCGCCAGAGCAACCGCGAAAGTGCGGAACGGCGAAGCGCCAGCCGTTGACCCGCGCGCGATCGCCGAAGGCTTGCGCGTAGTGACTGCTCGAAGAGCCTTCGAGACCGTGGAACAGCACCAGCAAGGTCGCGTCGGCATCGTCGCCTTGCCAATCGACGTCGATGAAGTCGCCATCCGGCGTGGTCCATCGCTCGCGCCGGAAGTTCGGCGGCGCGCCCTTGTAGCGCTTGGCGAAAAGCGCCGGCCAGATGGTTTGGGCGTTGCCGCCGATCAACCAGACGGGCGCTTGGTAGCTGTGCATCGTCGAGTCAATGCAAGACGGAGGCCGTCTCGACGATCTCCTGCACTTCGCGCGGCGTGCCCGGGCTGGCGTGATGCGCCACCAGGCGCCAGCCTTGCGCGGTCTTCATGTAGACATTGGTCGCGATGACCCAGGCCGACTGCGGCCCCTCCTTCGTCATCACCTGCACGCGCTCGAGCACGTTGTGCACGGCGCTCGAGTGACTCATCACGCGGCGCACCTTCTCGGCATGGGCGTTGATCGCGCCATTCGCGAACATCGCGTCGAAGCTCGCGCGAATCGCGGTCGCGCCGATCACGCGCGGACCGCCGGGATGGACGCAGGCGATGTCGTCGTCGTCCGACCAGACGGCCATCAGCTTGTCGATGTCGCCCTGCTGCAGTGCCTCGTAGAACTGCAGCTCGATGTCGTCGGGCGAGGCGAGCGGAGGCTGGGCCATCTTGACTCGGGTCACGACGCCGTCCTCACTTGAAAACCACCGTCTTGTGGCCGTTCATCAGCACGCGGTGCTCGACATGCCAGCGCACCGCGCGGGCGAGCACCACGCTCTCGACATCGCGACCGACGGCGGTGAAATCGTCGGGGCTCAGCGAATGATCGACGCGCTCGACGTCCTGCTCGATGATCGGCCCTTCGTCGAGCTCGGCAGTGACGTAGTGCGCGGTCGCGCCGATCAGCTTGACGCCGCGGTCATGCGCTTGCGTGTAGGGCTTCGCACCCTTGAAGCTCGGCAGAAAACTGTGGTGGATGTTGATCGCGCGGCCTTTCAAGAAGGCGCAGAACTCGGGGCTCAGGATTTGCATGTAGCGCGCGAGGACGACGAGGTCGATTCGCTGCTCGGCGACCAGCGCCTCGACCTGCCGCTCCTGCTCGCGCTTGGCCTCGCTCGATGCACCCGCCGCAAGCGGCAGGTGATGGAACGGCAGCCGGTAGCTCGCGGCGAGCTCGGCGAAGTCGAGATGGTTCGACACGATGCCGGCGATCTGCACATCGAGTTGCCCCGAGTGCGCACGGAACAGCAGGTCGTTCAGGCAGTGCCCATGCCGGCTCACCATCAGCAGCAAGCGCGGCGTGTGCGCCAGCGAATGGAATTGCGCCTCCATGCCGAACTGCTCGCGCACATGGGTGAACAGCTGCTCCAAGGTGCCCGGTGCCGACAGGTGCGCCGGCGCCGCGAAGTGCACCCGCATGAAGAACAGGCCCGTGCCGTCGTCGCTTTGCACATCGCCGAACTGCTGCGAGTCGACGATGTTGCAGCCGGCCTGGTAAAGCAGCCCCGACACCGCATAGACGATGCCCTTCGCGTCACGGCACGACAGCGTCAGGATGAATTCAGTAGGCGCGGACATGGCGGCGATTGTACGAACCGACCCTAGAATCGCGGCCAAACCAACAAGCCGTCACCGATGTCAGCCACCTCCGACTGGTCAGAGCGCAGCCGCGATCTCGCGCAGCTGCTCGCCCGCGCCGGGACCGGGGACCGTGCGGCATTTGCCACGCTGTACGAGCGAACCAGCTCGCATCTGTTCGCCGTCGTGTTGCGTATCTGTCGTGACCGGGGCCAGGCGGAAGACATTCTGCAGGAGGTGTACGTCAATGTCTGGCGCGCTGCGGGCGGCTTCGATGCGGCGCAAAGTCAGCCGCTGACCTGGCTGACCAGCATCGCGCGCAACCGCGCCATCGACAGCTTGCGTCGGGCGCAAACCCAGCCGCAACTGCAAACCGCAACGAACCCAGACGACGAGGACAGCGACGTGTACGACGACATGGCCGACGAAGCACCGGGCCCGCTCGAATTGCTGAGCCGGGCGTCGGATGCGCGCGCGCTGTCGCATTGCATGCAAGGCCTCAACGCGCCGCAGCGGCAAAGTCTCGCCCTCGCGTTCTACGACGGCCTGAGCCACGCCGAGGTCGCCGAGAAAATGGGCCAGCCGCTGGGGACCGTGAAGTCGTGGGTGCGCCGCGCGCTGCTGTCATTGAAGACCTGCCTCGAGCAGGCCGCCGGCCGCGACGACGAACGCAGCGAGACGAGGAGCTAGCATGGACTACAGCCGCTCCGAACTCGCCGACCGGCTTGCTGCCGATTACGTCAGTGGCACCTTGCGCGGTCCGGCGCGACGCCGCTTCGAGTCCTTGCTGCCGGCACACCCGCTGCTGCGCACCGCGGTGCGCGAATGGCAAGCGCGCTTGATGCCGCTGACGATCAGTATCGCGCCGCAGAAGCCGCCCGCAGCGGTATGGAAGCGCATCGAGGCGCGCATTGGTGGCGCTGTGCCTGCGCCGCCGGCGCGCACACTGTGGTGGAACAAGCTCGCCGTTTGGCGCGGTGTGTCTGCGTTCGCGACCGTCGCGGTCATCGGACTCGCGGTCTTGCTCGCGAGCCCCGGCCCGGCACAGCCCCCGGTCGTCGTCGTGCTCAGCGCCACCGGCACGGCAGACGGCGCAGTGCCCGCGTCGTTCGTCGCCAGCATCAGCGGCGACGGCCGCGCAATGGTCACGCGTCCGTTGGTCAACGTCAGCCTCGAAGCCAATCGCGCGCTCGAGCTGTGGGCCTTGCCGGGCAGCGGCGCGCCACGTTCGCTCGGCCTCATCTCGGCCAGCGGCGCGACGGTCGTCAAGAAGGGTCAGGCACTGGCCGGCGCGACGGCGTTGGCGGTGAGCCTGGAGCCGGCAGGCGGGTCGCCGACCGGCGCGCCGACCGGGCCGGTGCTGTTCGTCGGCAAGCTGCAGCTCTGAATTCAGGTCGCCAACTGCGACAACGCGGATTCGACCCGCTCGGGTCGAATCTCGACCAGGCAGCGCGTATGACCGAAGCGGCAGACCCGATCGAAACACGGCGAGCATTCGAGCCCGATCTCATGCTTGAGCCACAGCACCCGCGCGCGCGCGTTCAACGGCGGCGTGTGCTCGGGGCTGGTTGAGCCGAACACGGCGACTTGCGGTACGCCGAACGCGGCAGCCACATGCATCAGCCCCGAATCGTTGCTGACGACGCCACGCGCCGCCGCGATCAAGGCCATCGCGTCGTGCAACGATGTCTTGCCGGCGAGCACGCGACACGCGAGCGGCGCCGAGTCCGCGATCGACTCGCACAGCGCGACTTCCTTGCTCGACCCGAGCAGCAGCACCGGCCAGCCGTGCGCCGCATGCAGTGAGCGCGCGAGCTCGGCATAGTGCGATGCCGGCCAGCATTTCGCCGGCCCGTATTCGGCGCCCGGTGCGAAGGCCCAGTACCGGCCACGCTGGACATCAGCCGCATCAGTCACGGCCGTCAGCGCGGCGTCGCTCAACTGCAGCCGCGGGCGTTCATCGAGGGACTCAGAGTCACCCGCCAGCGCGCTGTAGAACGCGACCATCGGCGGCCGCCCTTCCGGGTTCGGCAGACGCTCGTTGAGCACGCCGTAACGGCCCTCGCCGTGGTAGCCGACACGGCGCGGAATGCGCGCGAGGAACGGAATCAACGCCGCCTTCATCGAGTTCGGCAGCACGTAGGCCGCATCGAAGCGACCATGCAACTCATCGGCGATGCGCTTGCGACCCGACCAATCGAGCCGGCCATGCGCGAACGGCAACTCGATGACCTCGCTCACCTGCGGCATGGCGCGATACACCGGCGCGACCCACGGCAGCGCGGCGACGCTGAGCCGCTCGCCGCGCGCGGCCAAGCGCGCGAGCAAAGGCTCGGTCATCACCGCGTCGCCGATCCATTGCGGCGCGATGACGAGGCTGTTCACCGCACTCTGGTTCGCGCGCGATTCAATGCGAGCCAATGACTTCGCCGGCCTTCAGCTTGTAGACCGTGCCGCAGTACGGGCACTTGCCTTCGCCGGTCGTCCCCACATCGATGAACACGCGCGGGTGGCTGCTCCACAGCGGCATCTTCGGGTTCGGGCAGAACACGACGCCGGGACTCGGCATGTCTTTGGCCGTCACTTCGACGGTCGCGGGCGGGTTGCTCATTGTCGAAACTCTCTCAGACTTTCGTCAGCCACTCGGCGTACTTCGGATTGCGCCCGTTCACGATGTCGAAGAACGCGCTCTGGATCTTCTCGGTGATCGGTCCTCGCGACCCCTTGCCGAGCTCGATGCGGTCGAGCTCGCGAATCGGCGTGACTTCAGCCGCCGTTCCGGTGAAGAACGCCTCGTCGCAGATGTAGACCTCGTCGCGCGTGATGCGCTTTTCGACCAGCTTCAGCCCGAGGTCTGCGCAGATCGCGAAGATCGTGTTTCGGGTGATCCCGTTCAACGCGCCGGCGGAGAGATCCGGTGTGTAGACCACGCCGTTCTTGATGACGAACAGATTCTCGCCGGCACCTTCGCTGACGAAGCCCGATGCGTCGAGCAGCATCGCCTCGTCGTAGCCGTCGTCCAGCGCTTCCATGTTGGCGAGGATCGAGTTGGTGTAGTTGCTCACCGCTTTCGCCTGCGTCATCGTGATGTTGACGTGGTGCCGCGTGAAGCTCGAGGTCTTGACGCGAATGCCTCGCCGCATGCCCTCTTCGCCGAGGTAAGCGCCCCACGCCCAGGCGGCGATCATCAAATGAATCGTGTTGCCCTTCGGCGAGACGCCGAGTTTCTCGGAGCCGATCCAGGTCAGCGGGCGCAAGTAGCAGCTTGCGAGCTTGTTCTCGCGCACCACTGCGCGCTGCGCTTCGAACACCTCGTCGAACGAGTACGGGATCTTCATGCGCAAGATCTTGGCGCTGTTGAAGAGCCGCTCGGTGTGCTCGCGCAGCCGAAAAATCGCCGTGCCCTTCGCCGTGTCGTAAGCGCGCACTCCTTCGAATGCACCGCAGCCGTAATGCAGCGTGTGGGTCAGCACATGGATCTTGGCGTCGCGCCATTCGATCAGCTGACCATCCATCCAGATCTTGCCGTCGCGGTCTTCCATCGACATGAAGGCTCCTTGTGTCGTGTGAGCGAATTCTACGAGCCGAACACTGGGCCGCTCGTGATCGCTCAGCCCTCGCGTCAAACCCCCCGTCTGCGGGGTTTCGCCACTGGGACCGCCCCCGTACATTCCGCTTCATCTGCCGTCGACTTTGATTCAGTGGTGTCGAAGGCAACATCACAATCCGATCAACCTGGGGGAGTTTATGAATTCCATCGTTCGCAAGTTTTCCGCACCGGCACTCGCCGTCGCCGCGCTGTTCGCGCTGGCAGCACCGGCGCAGGCCATCACGGTCTATTCGCTCAACGTCACGTCGGCCCCGGCAATGGGCCTCGGCCCGTTCGGCACCGTCTCGTTGACGCAAAACGGCGCCAACGAGGTCGACATCGAAGTCGCCCTCGCGGCCGGCTTCGGCTTCGTCAACACCGGCGGCCCGCACACCTCGTTCGCGTTCAATCTGGACGTGTCCGGCATCTCGATTAACGTCACCACGCCGCTCGTTCCCTCGTTCAATGCGCTCGCGCCCGCCACTGCGACGCCGTTCGGCAATTTCTCAAACGGATTGAACCTGGACGCTCAGAACGGCGGCGCAGGCGCGTACTACGGCTTGCTCGATTTCCAGGTGACCCGCGCCGGCGGCATCAGCCTAGCTGACTTCATCGCCAACGACCTCGGCTACCTGTTCGCCGCCGACGTGATTGCCGCCGATGGCATCACCACGGGCAGCGTCGCGTCTAATCAGCCGCTGGTTCCGGGCATCCCCGAGCCGGAGACCTATGCACTGATGCTCGCCGGCCTCGGCGTGATCGGCTTCATGGCTCGTCGCCGTCGCGCCGACTGAAGCGCAAGCGCGCAGCTCGGCCTCGCGGCCGAGGTCCAAGCCCCGCCCCGGCGGGGCTTTTTGTTTTTCGTGTGCCGAATTGCACACCGCTCGACGAAGCGTGACTTCTTGACACCCGCGAGTCCGGGATTTTCAAGCGCGCGCTCGCCCCAGAGAATTCGCCTCACCAAGAAGCAAACTCGCTTCCCAAACGCGAGGATTGAAAGATGAAAACGCAATTCGCCGGCCGCTTTCGCAAGACGGCCCTCGGCATGGTCCTCGCTGGTGCGGCGCTCGCCGCGCAAGCCGAAACGGGCTCGTTCACCTGCGTGGCCGGCTCGTTCGCTGATTGCAGCCTGGCCACGTCCACGCTGTCGTGGTCGTGGGACGGCCTGAACTTCACTGTTTCGAACGCGGGCGACGGCTACGTGTCGGAGGTCTACTTCGACCTCAGCGGCGGGATGGCCGCGAGCTTCGTCGGCGGCACCGGCGGCGACGTTGCGTTCTACGCCGGCGCGACGCCGTCGGCACTGCCGAACGGCCCGGTGACTTTCACCGCGGACGCGTCGTTCGACTCGGATGCCCCGGGCGGCCCGAACTTCGGCATCGACATCGGCGAGACCGGGACGTTCCAGATCACCGGCGCCAGCCTCGACAGCATCGACATCGGCTCACTCACCGCCGGCATGCACGTTCGCAGCTTGGTCGAGTCGAGCGCGAGCGTCGTCACCTTGGGCGTTCCCGCGGTGCCGGAACCCGAGACCTATGCGCTGATGCTCGCCGGTCTGGGCGCGATGGTCTTCGTCGCACGCCGTCGCAACGCGCGCTGAAATCCGTCTTCAGAAAAAGAACGCCCCGCTTCGGCGGGGCGTTTTCATTCCGCCGCGTCGGGTCGCGTCAACGCCCACGACTGAAGCTTCGCGCCGGCCATCGTCAGCGTCACGCGCGCCCCAGCGGCGTCGGACCAAGCCCAGGTCTCCGGCGAATCCGACACTTTGCTGCCGAGGCTGCGGGTCAGCGAGATCACCTGCATCAATGTCATGCCGGACTTGAGCTTGGCATTGAGCATGACGGCGCTGTCGACATGACCCACCGGTGCGTCGCTCGCCTTCTTCATCACCCGCAGCGCGCGACTGAACTGCAGCAAGAGCCAGAAGACGATCACCGTCACGGCGAGCGCAACACCGGGCCATCCATAGCCTTGCCAGCCGACCCCGACCGCGACGACCGCGAGAACCCATCCCAGGACCGGACTCATGAAGTCTTCACCATTCAGAGTCCTCGGGCGAGGGCGATCGCCTCTTCGATGCGCTCGACAGCGTGGATCGTCAAGCCCTCGATCGCCCGCTTCCGCGCGTTCGCCTTCGGCACGATCGCGATCGAGAAGCCGAGCTTCGCCGCTTCCTTCAAGCGCTCCTGGCCGCGCGGCGCGGGCCGCACTTCACCAGCGAGGCCGACTTCGCCGAACGCGATGAAGCCGCGCGGCAGCGGCTTGCCGCGCAGGCTGCTCTGGATCGCGAGCATCACCGCGAGGTCGGCTGCCGGCTCGCTGATGCGAACCCCGCCGACCGCGTTGACGAACACATCCTGGTCCATGCAGGCGATGCCGGCGTGCCGATGCAACACCGCCAGCATCATCGCCAGCCGATCGCGGTCGAGGCCGACGCTCAAGCGGCGCGGACTCGGCCCGCCACTGTCGACCAGCGCCTGCACCTCGACGAGCATCGGCCGCGTGCCTTCGAGCGTGACGAGCACGCAAGATCCGGGCACCGGCTCGCCATGCGTCGACAGGAAGATCGCGCTCGGGTTCGTCACGCCCTTCAAGCCCTTGTCGGTCATCGCGAAGACGCCGATCTCGTTGACCGCGCCGAAGCGGTTCTTGATCGCGCGCACCAGCCGAAAGCTCGAATGCGTGTCGCCTTCGAAGTACAGCACCGTGTCGACGATGTGCTCCAGAACGCGCGGCCCGGCGAGGCTGCCGTCCTTGGTCACGTGGCCGACCAGCACCACCGCACAACCGCTCGCTTTGGCCCAGCGCGTCAGGTGCGCGGCGCATTCGCGCACCTGCGCGACCGAGCCCGGCGCCGAGCTGAGCTGATCGGAGTAGACGGTCTGGATCGAATCGATGACCGCGACAGCCGGCCGCTCGACGTCGAGCGTCGCGAGGATCTTCTCGAGCTGGATCTCGGCCTGCACCCGAACCCGCGAAGCGTTCAAGCCGAGCCGGCGTGAGCGCAGCGCAACTTGCGCACCGCTTTCTTCGCCGGTGACGTAGAGCGTGGGCAACTGCTGCGACAGCGCGTCGAGCGCTTGCAGCAACAGCGTCGACTTGCCGATGCCCGGGTCGCCGCCGATCAGCACCACGCCACCGACGACGATGCCACCGCCCAGCACGCGGTCGAGCTCGTCGACGCCGGTGGGCGTGCGGTCCACCTCGGTCGCCTCGATCTCGGCCAGCGTCGCGACCGGCGCCGACTTGGCGAGCGACTGGAAGCGATTCTTCTGCGGCGCCTCGGCGACACCCTCCAGCAGCGTGTTCCAGGCGGCACAGCTCGGGCATTTGCCGAGCCACTTGGCACTGGTGCCGCCGCACTCGCTGCAGGTGTAGATCGATTTTTCGCGGGCCATGCGGGCATTGTCGCTGCGCGCAGCCGCTTGGCTTCAGTCGATGACCTTGCCTCGCCTGGCCTTGATCTGCCCGCGCAAGGTCTTGCCTTCGAGGCGTCGTTGCTTGGATGCTTTCGTCGGTCTTGTCGCCTTGCGAATGCGCGGCGGCGTCGCCACGCTGTCGACCAATTCCTGCAGCCGCTGCAAGGCCTCGGCCCGGTTCATCTCCTGGCTGCGGCTCGTTTGCGCCTTGATGACGAGCACGCCGTCGCGGGTGATGCGCTGGTCGTTCGACGCGAGCAGCCGCGCCTTCACGTCATCAGGCAGCGACGACGCCGGAATGTCGAAGCGCAAATGCACCGCGCTCGACACCTTGTTGACGTTTTGCCCGCCTGCCCCTTGCGCGCGGATCGCGGTGAACTCGACTTCGTTGGGATCGACCGTGATCACCGTCGAAGCACCGTCAACACTAGCCGAGCGCGCGGGTCGGCACGCGCGGCGCGAGGCCGCACATCAGTTCATAGCCGACGGTGCCGGCAGCATGTGCCGGCTCGTCGATCGCGAGCACGCTGCCGTTCGGCCCGCGCCCCCACAGCGTCACTTCGCTGCCGATCGCGGCCTGCGGCACTGGCGTGAGGTCGATCGTCACCATGTCCATCGACACGCGTCCGACGAGCCGCGCGCGCACGCCGTCGACGAGGACCGGTGTGCCGGTCGGCGCGAGTCGCGGATAGCCGTCGGCATAGCCGCAAGCCGCCACACCGATGCGCATCGCGCCTTCGGCGGTGAACGTGCTGCCGTAGCCGACACTGTCGCCGCGTTGCAGCTCCTGCGTCGCGATGAGCTCAGTGCGCAAGGTCATCGTCGCTTGCAAGTCCCAGGCGGCGATGTCGTGCGCGGGGTAGTCGGGCGCCGAGCCGTAGACCATGATGCCGGGTCGAATCCAGTCGCCACGAACGGTGGCTTCAGCGGGCGCGAAGCGCAGCGTCGCGGCGCTGTTGCACACCGAGCGCTCGCCCGGCAGATCCCGGGCCACCGCTTCGAAGCAGGCCCACTGCTCGGCGATACCGCGCGCCGCGTCGGCGTCCGAAAAGTGCGTGCTCAAGACGATGCTTTCAACTTGCGTCAGCCCCGACAGGCGCAGCCACGCCGATCGGTACGCTGCCGGCGCGAAGCCGAGCCGGTTCATGCCGCTGTTCATCTTCAGGAACACGTGATGCGGTCGCTGCGTCTTGTGCGCGGCGAGCCAGTCGATCTGCGCTTCACGGTGCACCGTGTGCCACAGATCGAGTCGCGAGCACAGCTCGAGGTCACGCGCGTCGAAGCAGCCTTCGAGCAGCAGCACCGGGCCGCGCCAGCCGAGTGCGCGAATGCGCTCGGCTTCGGCGAGGTCGAGCAAGGCGAAGCCGTCGGCCGCTTGCAGTCCGGCGTAAGCGCGCTCTATGCCGTGCCCGTAAGCGTCGGCCTTGACGATCGCCCAGACCTTCGCATCGGGTGCTGCCGCGCGCGCGCGCAGGATGTTGTGCGCCAGCGCGTCGGTATGGATCAGGGCTTCGATCGGACGGGGCATCGTGCGATTCTGCCGCAGTCGCGCGCTCGCGCGCGCGGCTGCATTTGCGCCGCGCAAGCTGCCATGACCCGCATGCTATAACCCGCGCCGCAGGGAGACACGACCGGCATCACCGGGAAGAAAGCAGCAGCGCGCGTCGGCGAATGAAAAAAGGTTTTTACACCATCATGTCGGCGCAGTTCTTCAGCTCGCTGGCCGACAACGCGCTGTTCGTCGCCGCCGTCGAACTGCTCAAGACTTCCGGGCAACCCGAGTGGCAGCGTGCCGCACTGGTGCCGATGTTCGCGCTGTTCTACGTGATCCTCGCGCCCTTCGTCGGCGCCTTCGCCGACGCCGTGCCCAAGGGCCAGGTGATGTTCTTCTCGAACCTCGTCAAGGTGGTCGGCTGCCTGCTGATGCTGTTCGGCATGCACCCGCTGCTGTCGTACGCAATCGTCGGGCTCGGCGCCGCTGCGTACTCGCCGGCGAAGTACGGCATCCTGACCGAGCTATTGCCAAACTCGCAGCTGGTCAAGGCCAACGGCTGGATCGAAGGTCTGACGATCGGATCGATCATTCTCGGCGTGCTGCTCGGCGGCCAGCTCGTGGGCCGCGCGGTCTCGCAATACCTGCTCGCCTTCGACCTGCCGGTGATCGACCTCGGCATCGAGACACCGCCCGAAGCGGCGATCACCGGCATCATTCTTTTGTACGCGCTTGCCGCTGCATTCAACCTCAAGATTCCACGCACCGACGCGCCGTTGCAGCCCTTGCTGCACACCGCCAACGCGCTGGTGCGCGACTTTTCGCATTGCAACGCGCGGCTGTGGGCCGACAAGCTGGGGCAGATCTCGCTGTCGACGACCACTTTGTTCTGGGGCGTATCGGGCAACCTGCGCTACATCGTTCTCGCCTGGGCCGCCGCGGCGTTGGGCTTCGGCACGACGCAAGCGTCGTCGCTGGTCGGCGTGGTGGCGATCGGCACCGCTGCCGGCGCTGTGGTCGCGTCGCTGCGCATGCGGCTCGATCGCGCGACCAAGGTGATCCCGCTCGGCATCGCGATGGGGCTGCTGGTGATCGCGATGAACTTCATCACCAACGCCTGGGTCGCCGCGCCCTTCCTCATCGTGATGGGTGCCATCGGCGGCTACCTCGTCGTGCCGATGAACGCGCTGCTGCAGCATCGCGGCCACAACCTGATGGGCGCGGGGCGATCGATCGCCGTGCAGAACTTCAACGAGAACGCCTGCATTCTCGGCCTCGGCGCGTTCTATACCGGCATGACACGCTTCGGCATGTCGGCGTTCGGCGCGATCACGATCTTCGGCGTCGCCGTTGCATTCACGATGTGGATGATCCGCCGCTGGCACGAGAACAATTGCCTGCAGTATCGCGACGAGGTCGAGCACTTGCTCGCACTCGCGCGGCACGACAAGCACTGAGCGCTCTGCGCTCAGCGCTGATCGAAATAGCGACGCGCATCGAAGCGCCGTTCGCGCAATTGCACCGCAAGTCGCGCCCGCTCCGTATCGACTTGGCCGCGGTCGATCGCGCCGAAATTCGCGAGCACGCGATCGACGACATCGCCCGTGCATTGGCCTTGCATCGCGCACAGCTGAGTCGCCAGCAATGAGCCCGGGCCGCAATCGAGGCCGAGATCGCATGCGACCACCGCGAGCGCTGCATCGCGCACCGCGTCGTCGGGGCCCGGGTCGCGTTGCTCGGCGTCGCGCCGAAATCGACCGACGAGCCCGCTGAGCTCGCGGATCTCGTAGGGGTCGAGCGCAGCGACGGCGTCGGCAACCCGCTGCAGCGCGGCCTCGCGCTCGCCCATGGCGAGCAGCTCATGCGCGGCCTCGGCGCCCGATCGCGCATCGCCGTGTGCATGCAGCGCCATCACCTTCGATGCTTCGCTCAACTGCTCGTCGTAGCGACGGCTGATAAAGCCTTGGCAACGCGCGTACAGCGATCGCAGCGCCTCGATGCGCAGGCCTGAGTCCGGGCCCTGCGGCATCGCGGCGGCAAGGGTTTCAGGCGTCGCTGCTTGCGTCGCCGAGCCGAGAAATGCCGGCATGCAGGCCGACCAGGCGCGCCATGCGGCAGCGCGCTGCGTCGGGTCGCTGCTCGTGATGTTGCGCTGATAGACGGCGCGCAAGTCGGTGGCGCCGGCCAGCGTGTCGCGCCACGGCACGCGCGGCGGTGTGAGCGTCGCGCTCGTGGGCGCAACGAGCGCTGCACTCGCGGCGGGTGTCGGTGCACTGGCGACGTTGATCGCAGGCGCCACCATGGGCAGGGCCGGTGACGGCGGCACGGGCGCATCGACGAAAAGCAGCCACCCAATGCAAAGGGCGCCACCCAACAGCGCGGCGCCCGATGCAATTGCTTTGGCGTGCCTCATCACACGCGACCGAGGGCAGGACCGATGTCCTGCGCCGGCGTCACTGGCAGCCGGCGATCTTGAACGACGAGATCCAGGTGCTCCAGTTGAAGCTGCCGCTCGCCTTGAGGTACTCGGTCGTGTACCAGAAAGTGCAGTCGTCGCTCGGGTCGACCACCATCGCCGAGTAGTCGCCCCAGCGATGCAGCGAACCGGTCTGCGAGCCGCCGCCGGCTTTCAACACGACCTCGTTGCTCAGCGTGCCGGGTGCATCGCCGACGGCCCGCGTCGACATTGCAATCGACGGGAACGTCGACGCGCTGCTGGTGCTGTAGCCGACCGCGATGTTGCCCTGCTTGTCGAACGCGGCGCTGCCCATCCAGCGCGACAGCGCGTCCGGCTGGTAGGTGCCTTGCTGGAACACCGTCGGCGTCGTGCTCATGTTGCGCACCTCGTACCAGCGCACAGCGGTGTGTGGCTTGTGGCGAGTCGCGCCGGCGGCATTGACCGAATGCGTGACAAGCAGCGCGTCGTGCCCGTCGGCGAAATTGCGATACGCGAGGCGATACATCAGCCGGTCGGCGAGCGAATCGAGATCGTTCGCGGTGCCGGCCTGTTGAATGCACGCGCCGCCGTTGCACGCCGCGGTGAAGCCGTTGACGGGAATTGCCGTCGGGCCGGTGAAGGTAGTCAGCGCGGGGTTGCTGAAGTTCGGCGCGAGCTTCCACATGTTCAACTGCGTGCCGCCGGTGAAGTTCAGCAGGTAGTTCGGCGCGCCGGCTTTTATCGTCGATGCGCCGTCGGGATCTGCGGGGAGCAAGCCACCGAAGCTTGTGCTCAGCTGGAAGCATTGCTGCGTTGCCGCGGTGCCGGCGACCATCGCGGCCTTGTCATAGGCGCACACCTTCGCGCCGGAGAAGCTGCTACCACCGGCAAACATGTTGAAGGTGACGACGTAGGCGTTGGTCCAGACGCCGGCCTTCGGGTAGTCGGGGAACGCGGTGCCATAGGAGAACGCATAGCGGTTCCAGCCACCGGTCGCATCCGCCGTCTGCGACACGGCCACGCATTGCAGGTACGGCGTGGTGCTGACTGCGAACTGCATCATCACCCAGCGCTGCGAAGCGTTGTCCCACTTCACGATCGGGTCGCCGTCGTTGCTCGTCTCGCACTGACCGCCGAAGCCCGCCCACACCGTGTTCCCCTTGCGCGGGCCGAGCACCAACGCACCGGTGGACTTGTCGAACACCGCAAACGATTCGTTGACCCATTGCACGTATTGCGTCGCACCGACCGCGCCGTTGGTGTCGGGCGGTGCCGCATCGGGCGCGAAGCCGTAGTCGCCGTTGCCGACGCCGGCGAAGCCGAGGCCGGAGCTCGTCACGGCCGCAGGCGACTGGCTCGGGCTTCCCTGCACCGACGTGTCGACCGCGTTGCCCGGCGCATTCAGATGCGGGATGTACTTGACCTCGCGCACATGCTTCTTGTCTTCGCTGAACTCGTCGGGCTTGGGCATCACGCCTCGCAAGCTCGGCAAGTGGTCGTGCTGGACCGCGGGACTGACTTCAACGGTTTGCGCCAGCACGGTGAGCGGCACGGTAGCCGCACAGGCCAGGACAAATTTCGCCATCGGGGTGGTAGACGATTTCATCGGGGGGTTGCTCCTGATAAGGAGGTGAAAGTGTAATGACGACCTCATCGCGCAAGCCATCCATCGATTCGGGGGGCTCGTATTCCCTGACGCGAGTTGGTAACACGAGGTCAATGCTGCAGTGCCGCTTCGATTGCCGCCGCCCAAGGCACGGCGACCTTGCGACAGCCGGCCCGCGTCAGATGAATCTCGTTGGCCCAGTCACCGCTGACGCCGGTGCTGTCGGGCAACGCGGGGTCGAGCTCGATGTGGGTCGAGTCGAAGAACTGCAGGTTCGGAAATCGCGCCGCGTCACTGGCAGTCCTGGCCAGCAGCGCCGCCAACCGCGACAGCAACTCGTGCGCGACGACGATCCCGTCAGCGTCAGGCACCTCGTACGCACGCAGCGCCGGGTACAGCCACGGCCCGGCGCCGAGACCGGCGCCGGCAGGTCGCGGAACCGGGTAGGCGTAGCCGTGCATGAAAACGGGCTGCCCCTTGGACGGGCCGCGGTCGCGCAGCGCCAGCAGGTGCTCGAAGTTGGCTTGCAGATAAGTGCTGAAGGTCTGCCACCCGAGCTCGCTCAGATAGCGCGACGCGCCCTCGGACTCGAGTCCCCATTCGTCGCGCGTGCGCAGCAGGCGCAAGGCCTGCGGCACCGGCTGGCCTTGCGCGTCGCTCGCCGGCGAACGCACCGCTTCGATCAAGT
Source organism: Betaproteobacteria bacterium (assembly GCA_005882155.1). Classification (GTDB taxonomy): domain Bacteria; phylum Pseudomonadota; class Gammaproteobacteria; order Burkholderiales; family Burkholderiaceae_C; genus Albitalea. The sequence goes on along the minus strand of VBCQ01000045.1, from coordinate 14,770 downwards.
CGTTGCCGCCGCAGGACAACAGGATCGCGTCCCAGAATCGCGCGCGCCGGCCGCACAGCAGGTCGATGAAGTTCGGGTCGGTGTTCATCTGCGCCATGCGCTTCAAGGTGTCGCCCGGCGACGCGCAATTGATCGCCATGCCGCTCTTTTCGAACACCATCTCGAACAGCAGGTTCGAGCTTTGCAACGGGTTCAGGCTGCCGATCGAGAACCACGAATCGCCTTCGGCGAGAAAACGATAGGCCGGCGAGCTGAAGTCGGGCGGCTCGCCGGAGAACACCTGTGACGGTGGATAGATGTCGAGTTTGGCCATGCCGCACCTTATGCGTCACGACTGCCGCAGGCAATCCAACGAACTGGGGGCACGGCGACAATCGCGCGGTGCTGAAATCGCCCGCCATGCTTCCCGCGCTCGCCCTCACCTTCAATGCGCTCGTCTGGGGAACGTCGTGGTGGCCGTTCCGCGAGCTGCAGGCGCAGGGCCTGCATCCGCTGTGGGCGACCGTCTTCGTCTACTTGCTCGCGGTCATCGTCATCGCCGTGTTGCGTCCGCGAGCCTTCGCTCAGGTGCTGCGTGCGCCGGCACTGTGGCTGTTGGTGTTCGCGTCGGGTGCGACCAACGCGGCGTTCAACTGGGCCGTCGTCATCGGCGACGTGGTGCGCGTCGTGCTGTTGTTTTATCTGATGCCGCTGTGGGCGGTGCTGCTGGCGCGGCTGCTGCTCAACGAAGCATTGACGCGCGCGGCGGGGCTGCGTGTGGCGATCGCACTGAGCGGCGCGGCGATCGTGCTGTGGCCCGAAGGGCGCAGCGGCTGGGACGCCGTGCCGCTGCCGCGCACGCTGCCCGATTGGCTCGGCATCGCCGGCGGCTTCTCGTTCGCGCTCAACAACGTGATGCTGCGACGCGAAGCGCAGCGTCCCGAAGAAGGCCGCGCGCTCGCGATGTTTGTCGGCGGCGTGCTGGTCGCCGGCACGCTCGCGCTGACGCTGGCAGCGCAATCGCGCATGCCATGGCCGCCTGCGATCGCGCCGTCGTGGGCGGGACTCGCCAGCGCGCTGGCCGCCGTGTTCCTGCTCAGCAACTGGGCCCTGCAGTTCGGCGCGGCGCGCCTACCGGCCAACGTGACGTCGGTCGTGATGCTCGCCGAAGTGGTGTTCGCCTCGCTGTCGGCCGTCGCCTGGGGCGGCGCGCAATGGAGCGCATCGCTCGTGATGGGCGGTGCGCTGATCGTTTCGGCGGCAGTGCTCGCCGCGGCCGGCAAGCCGGCAGCGCATTGACGTTCAGCGCGCTGCCGACGGCTGGCGCGCGGCAAAGCCCGGGTCGAGCGTGCGCAAGGTCTCGATGAATTCCGCGTCCACGAGCGGCTTGGTCAGATACGCATCGCAGCCGGCCAAGTTGGCGCGCACCCGGTCCATCGCACCGGCGAGGCCGGTGACGATGATGATGCGCGGGCCGCGGCCGCCGGAAAAGCGCGGGTCCTTGCGGATCAGCTGGCACAGCTTCAGGCCATCGAGCCGACCCGGCGCGCCGAGCATCACGTCGAGAAAGACGAGTGCGAAACGCTGGCGCTCGATCGCCTCGAGCGCACCTTCGCCGCTGACGGCCAGATGCACGCGATAGCCCAGGCGCTGCAAGCGCACTTGCAGGAAGCGCCGCGCGATGCTGCTGTCTTCCACGACCAGCACATCGGGGCCTGGCGCGCCATGGTGAGCCTCGAGGCCGCCGAAATCGGAGCTGCTCCACAGCGACGACGGCCCGGTGTCGCCGAGCAGAACGTCGACGCCGCTGTCAGTCGCGTCCGCGGCCAGACCGCCGGGCGACGAATGGCGCAGCTCGACCAGCGAATCGAGCTCGCGCACGATGTGCACCGGGTCGATCGGCCGGCGCAGCCACGCGTTGGCGCCCTGCGGTGCATGCGCGCCGACGAATACCGTGTCGGGCGTGCGGCCGGCCGACATCACCGACTGCAGCGTGCTGCGCTGGTCGGCGTCGGCGATGACGAAATCGCTGCGATCGACCTGGTCGACTTGCACGTAGTTGGGTGAGCGCTGCGCCGCCAAGCGGAAGAACGAGGCCAGCGCGCCGCGCTCGAACTCGCTGAATCCCTGTAGGGCCACGGTGTATTGTTCAGCGGGGGGGCGTGACGGCATGCGGCTCTCCTCGGCTGCGATGCGACGCGACGATGTTCAACCTGTCGCTGGGTCGCGTCAAGAACCTATTGTTTGGGGGAGTCGCGCTACGATGCCCGTCTTCGCTTGACAACCGAGAGTGCGCCATGGCCAGCAGCGTCTACGATTTCGAAGCCGTTTCCATCGACGGCAAACCCGCTCACTTATCGACCCAGCGCGGCAAGGTGTTGCTGATCGTGAATACCGCGAGCGAATGCGGCTTCACGCCGCAGTTCACCGGCCTCGAAGAGCTGTGGGAGACCTATCGCGACAAGGGCCTCGTCGTCGTCGGTTTTCCGAGCAACGAGTTCGGCGGCCAGGACCCCGGCGACAACAGCGAGATCGCGTCGTTCTGCTCGCTCAACTACGGCGTGAGCTTTCCGATGATGAGCAAGATCAAGGTCAACGGCCGCGAAGCGCACCCGCTGTGGAAGTGGCTCACCGCCGAAGCCCCCGGCTTCCTCGGCAGCCAGGCCGTGAAGTGGAACTTCACCAAGTTCTTGATCGGCAAGGACGGCCACGTCATCAAACGCTACGCGCCGACCGACACGCCGGAGTCGATGAAGAAAGACATCGAGGCCGCGTTGGCGGCTTGAGCACAACCAACCAAGAAGCGCCATGTTCCAGCACCTCGACCCCTACGCCGGCGATCCGATCCTGTCGCTCAACGAGGCCTATGGCCACGACCCGCGGCCGCACAAGATCAACCTGTCGATCGGGATCTACTTCGACGACGTGGGGCACATCCCGGTGCTCGACTGCGTGCGCCAGGCCGAAGCGCAGTTGCTTGCCGAAGGCGCGGCCAAGCCCTATCTGCCGATCGAGGGCGCGCCGGCGTGTCGGCGTGAAGTGCAGCGGCTGCTGTTCGGCGCGAATCACGAAGCGCTGAAGAGCAACCGCGTCGCAACGCTGCAAACCGTGGGCTCGAGCGGCGGGCTGAAGGTCGGCGCGGACTTCTTGAAGCGCTGGCTGCCGGCAAGCGAAGTCTGGGTCAGCGATCCGACCTGGGACAACCATCGCGCGATGTTCGAAGGCGCCGGCTTCAAGGTCAACACCTATCCGTACTACGACGCCGCCACCGGCGGCCTGAAGTTCGACGCGATGCTCGCCGCGCTGCGCGGCTTGCCCGCCAAGAGCATCGTGCTGCTGCACGCTTGCTGCCACAACCCGACCGGCGTCGACCTGACGCCCGCGCAATGGGAGCAGCTGATTCCCGTGCTGCGCGAACGCGAGCTGCTGCCTTACCTCGACCTCGCGTATCAAGGCTACGGCGCGGGCATCGTCGAAGACGCATTCGCGGTGCGCGCACTCGCCGGCGCCGGCGTCGTTTTCTTCATCGCCAACTCGTTCTCCAAAAGCATGAGCCTGTACGGCGAGCGCGCAGGCGCGCTGAGCGTCGTCTGCGCCGACGCGGCCGAGGCCGAGCTCGTACTCGGCCAACTCAAGGCCACGGTGCGGCGCAACTATTCGAGCCCGCCGATCCACGCCGGCCTGATCGTCGCGAAGGTCCTGACCGAGCCCGCACTGCGCGCGTCGTGGGAAGCCGACGTCGCCGCGATGCGCGAGCGCATCCTCGCAATGCGCCGCAGCCTGCACGCCGTGCTCGCCGCCAAGCTGCCGGGCCGCGACTTCAGCTACTTCCTGACGCAGCACGGCATGTTCAGCTACACCGGATTGAGCGCGCCGCAAGTCGATCGATTGCGCGAGGAGTACGCGGTCTATCTCGTGCGCTCGGGGCGCATGTGCGTCGCCGGCTTGAACACGCGCAACGTCGAGGCGACGGCGGTGGCGATGGCAGCGGTGCTCACGGATTGAGGCTCGTGCTGTAAGAACTCCCGTGCCTGTCCGACAGAGGCTCGCAAGCCTTGCTGAACCCCTCAACCTTTGTCCGATAGGAACAACGAAATGCTGAACCAAATCAAATCCGGCGTTGCCATCGCCTCCGCCGCTGCTGCCCTGTTCGCGCTCGGCGCGACGGTCTCGACGCAAGTGCAAGCGGCCGAAGACGGCGCCGTCAAGTGCGCGGGAATCAACACCTGCAAAGGCTCGTCGGATTGCGCGACGGCCAAGAGCGAGTGCAAGGGCCACAACAGCTGCAAGGGCCAGGGCTGGGTCTCGAAGAAGACCGCCGGCGAATGCACGGCCGCCGGCGGCACCGTGCTGAAGTAATCAGCTCCAAGATCGATCAGAAATTCCGGCGCGCATGCTTGTCTTGCGCGCCGGTTTTTTCATGCCCTCACGATGACATCGATCAGCGGCTTCGGCCTCGGCCTGCGCACCGAGCACTACCGCGACTTCGCGGAGCAGCGTCCTGCCGGCGTCGACTGGCTCGAAGTCATCTCCGAGAACTACATGGTCGGCGGCGGCAAGCCGCTGCACTACCTCGACGCGATCCGGCGCGATGTTCCAATGGTGATGCACGGCGTCTCGCTGTCGATCGGCAGCGCCGACGCGCTCGACCTCGGCTACCTGTGCAGCCTGAAGGCACTGGCGCAGCGCATCGAGCCCGCGTGGATCTCCGACCATTTGTGCTGGACCGGCGTCGACCACCACAACCTGCACGATCTGCTGCCGATGCCCTACACCGAGGCGGCCTTGCGCCACCTCGTCACGCGCGTGCAGCAGGTGCAAGACGTGCTAGGTCGCCGCTTGCTGCTGGAGAACGTGTCGAGCTATGTCGCGTTCAACGGCGACGAGATGAGCGAATGGGAATTCATCGCCGAGCTCGCGCGCCGCGCCGACTGCGAGCTGCTGCTCGATGTCAACAACGTCTACGTGTCGAGCGTGAACCACGGCTTCGACGCGCATCGCTTCATCGATGCGATGCCGAAGAACCGCGTGCGGCAGATTCATCTGGCCGGCCATGAAGACCATGGCGACTACCTCGTCGACACCCACGACCATCCGGTCTGCGACGCGGTGTGGCAGCTCTATGCGTACACGGTGCGCCAGCTCGGCGCGGTGCCGACGATGATCGAGCGCGACGACCACATCCCGCCGCTCGCCGAGCTGCTCGGCGAGCTCGACATTGCGCGCCGAGTGCAGGCGCGCTCGCTGAGCTCGTTGACTGAAACGATCGCCGCATGAGCACGCTGGCGACGCAACAACAACAGCTGAAGCAGGCGATCGTCGAAGGTCTTCCGCCCGACCCGACGCTGCTCCGGTTGGCAGCCGAACGCCAGCCGCTGCTGCGCATTTACCAGCACGCCTACGCCGAGCGGCTGATCGGTGCGCTGCGCGACAACTTCGGCGTGCTGCCGTCGGCGATGGGCGACGCCGCGTTCGATGCGCTTGCTTGCGCCTATATCGCGGCGCACCCGTCGCAGCAGCCGTCGATCCGCTGGTTTGGCGATCGCCTGTGCGAGTTCATGGCCGCGCACGACGAACTCGTCGCGCATCCCGCGTTTACCGACCTCGCGCGGATGGAGTGCCGCCGATGCGACGCCGCTCGCCGCCGCGACCCTCGCGACGATCGCACCCGATCAATGGCCGGCGCTGGTGTTTAAGCCGCACCCAAGCGTGCAGCTGCTGACGCTGCACTGGGCGATCGAGCCGGTGTGGCGCGCGCTGAAATCATTCGATCCCGAATCGGGCGACGAGCCCGAATTGCCCGAACCCGCGGCACACCAGCATGCATTGCTGGTCTGGCGCGTCGGGCTCGACACGCGCTGGCGCGCGCTCGACGACAACGCCGCTGCCTTGCTGCGCGCCATGTTGCGGGGCGCCACATTCGAACAGCTTTGCGCGCTCGCCACGTTGCAAGTCGGTGAAGATCGAGCCGCCGCGATCGCGGTCGGCGCACTGCACGGCTGGCTCGCCGACGGGTTGCTCAGAGCGGCCTGATCAAATACACCGCCCGCCGTCGACCTCCATCGCGACGCCGGTGATCATCGACGCTTCGTCGCTGCACAGAAAACACGCTGCGTTGCCGAGGTCTTCTGGCGTCGAGAAGCGCCCGAGCGGAATCGTCGAGAGAAACTTCGCGCGCATCTCCGGCGTGTCTTCGCCCATGAAGGTCTTCAGCATCGGCGTTTCGCCGGCCACCGGGTTCAGCGCGTTGACGCGGATGCCGAACGGTGCGAGCTCGACGGCCATCGCGCGCGTCGCGGTGATGACCCAGCCCTTGCTCGCGTTGTACCAGGCGAGGCGCGGGCGCGGGCTCACTCCCGCCGTGCTCGCGATGTTGAGGATCACGCCTTGCTTCGTCGCCTTGAAGCGCGGCACCACTTCCTTCGCCGCCAGATAGATCGCCTTGATGTTGACCGCGACGATGCGGTCGAATTCGTCCTCGGTCAGCCCTTCGAGCGGCTGCGGCAGATGGCCGACGCCGGCGTTGTTGACGAGGATGTTCAGATCGCCGAATTCGGTTTGTGCCGCGTCGAGCATCGCCTTGACGTCGGCTGAGCGCGTCACGTCGACGCGCAACCAACTCGCGCCGGTCGTCTGCGCCACGCGCTTCGCATTCGTCTCGTCGCGATCGGCGATCAACACTCTCGCGCCTTCGGCAATGAACTTCTTGACGATGCCTTCGCCGAAGCCGGAACCGCCGCCGGTGACGATGGCCGATTTGCCGTCGAGTCTCATCAGTGCTCCTTCCCGTTCGGGCTGAGCTTGTCGAAGCCCTGCGCGCCCGCCAACAACCCTTCGACAGGCTCAGGGCGAACGGCAAATTCATCCATGGTGGATAGCGATCGTCTTCAAAGTCGAAAAGCCATACAGCGCCTCGAAGCCCTTCTCGCGCCCGTGACCCGATCGCTTGACGCCGCCGAAGGGCAGCTCGACACCGCCGCCCGCGCCATAGTTGTTGACGAACACCTGGCCGCACTTCAGCGCGCGCGCCATCCGCAATTGGCGCGCGCCGTCGCGTGTCCACACGCCGGCGATCAAGCCGAACGGCGTGCCGTTGGCGATGCGGATTGCCTCGGCTTCGCCATCGAACGGCATCAGCACCTGCACCGGGCCGAAGATCTCCTCTTGAGCGAGCATGTGGGTGTCGGCGACGCCGGCGACCAGCGTCGGTCGCACGTAGTGGCCGCTCGCCGGTGCATCGGCCGCGATCTCGCCTTGAGCGGCGATCTGCAATCCGGTGTCGCGCGCGACGCCGAGGTAGTGCGAGACGATGCCGAGTTGCCGGCGCGAGATCACCGGCCCGACATCGAGGTCGGCGAGCGCCGGGCCGACGCGCAGCGCGCGATAGCGCTCAGACATGCGCGCGAGCACCGCGTCGTAGGCCTTGCGCTCGACCAGGATGCGCGACGCAGCCGAGCAGGTCTGCCCCGCGTTCTGGATGCCGGCGTTGACGAGGTAAGGCAGCGCCGCGTCGAGGTCGGCATCGGCGAAGACGACTTGCGGGCTCTTGCCGCCGAGCTCGAGCGTCACCGGCACCGCGTTCTTCGCCGCGGCCGCCTGCACCAGCGCGCCGGTCGCGACCGAGCCGGTGAACGACAGATGCGCGACACCGGGGTGACCCGACAAGGCCGCGCCGGCTTCTTCGCCGAGACCCGGAACGACATTCAGCGCGCCGGCCGGCAGCCCCGCCTCATGGGCGATTCGCGCGAACGCCAGCACGCTCAGGCAAGCCTCTTCGGCCGGCTTCAGCACGCAGGCGTTGCCCATCGCGAGCGCCGCGCCGACGCTGCGGCCGACGATTTGCATCGGGTAGTTCCACGGCACGATGTGACCGGTCACGCCATGCGGCTCGCGCAGCGTCAGCACGGTGAAGCCGCTCTGGTACGGCAGCGTCTCGCCGTGCACCTTGTCGGCCGCGCCGGCGTAGAACTCGAGGTAGCGGGCGAGCGCGATCGCGTCGGCACGGGCCTGCTTCAGCGGCTTGCCGACGTCGAGTGCTTCGAGCCGCGCGAGCACATCGACCTGCTCGAGCACCTTGCGCCCCATGATCGCGAGAATGCGGCCGCGCTCGGTTGCGCTCATGCGGCCCCACTCGCCGTCGAGCGCATGGCGCGCCGCAGCGACGGCAGCGTCGACATCGGCCGACATGCCGCGCGCGATGTGCGCGAGCTCGCTGCCGTCGGACGGGTTCTCCAGCGCCAGCGTTTCGCCGCTCGCCGCCTCGCGCCACTCGCCGGCGATGAACAGCAGCCGCGTGTCGAACGGAAGGGTCGTGGCCATCGGTGTCTCCTGGACTGCGAACACTGCGCGATTTGCGCCATGATAGGACGGCACGCAGCAGCGGGATACCGCCATCAGCCTCTTCATCCTCAAACGCTTCGCCGGATTCGTCGCCACGCTGCTCGCCGCATCGGCGGTGATTTTCGCGGTGCTCGACGTGCTGCCCGGCAACGCCGCCGAGATGATCCTCGGCGCCGACGCAACGCCCGAATCGCTGAAAGCCTTGAGCTTGAAGCTCGGCCTCGATCGGCCGCCGCTCGAGCGCTACGCCGCATGGATGCACGGCCTCGCGGTCGGCGACATGGGCACAAGCGTCTCGTACGACACGCCGGTCGCCGAGCTGATCAAGGAACGCCTCGCCGTCACCGTCCCGCTCGCGCTGATGGCGATGACGCTGACCACCGTGCTCGCGTTGGCGCTCGGCATCTATGCCGCGTCGCGCCACAACCAGGTCGGCGACATCGGCGTGATGACGCTGAGCCAGCTCGGCATCGCGCTGCCGAACTTCTGGTTCGCGATCCTGTTGATCCTCGTGTTCTCGGTCAAACTGCAGTGGTTCTCGGCTGGCGGCTTTCCCGGCTGGGATGACAGCGCATGGGACGCGTTCAAGGCGTTGCTGCTGCCGGCCGTCGCGCTCGCCGCGGTGCAGGCCGCGATCCTCGCGCGCATCACGCGCTCGGCCGTGCTCGACGTGCTGCGCGAAGACTTCGTCCGCACCGCGCGCGCCAAGGGCCTGAGCGAGCGCGAGGTGCTGTGGCGCCATGTGCTGCGCAACGCCTTCGTGCCCGTGCTGACGATCATGGGGCTGCAGTTCGCCAACCTGCTGACCGGCACCGTCGTCGTCGAGAACGTGTTCAGCCTGCCCGGTGTCGGGCGGCTCGTGTTCCAGGCGATCGCCAACCGCGACATCATCGTTGTGCGCAATGTCGTGATGCTGCTCGCCGCGGCGGTGATCGTCATCAACTTCATCGTCGACGTGCTGTATGCGGTGATCGACCCGCGGCTGCGCGCGAGGCACCGATGAGCTTTGCCGACCGCGCGGTGCGCCATGCGAGCTTCGTCGTCGGCGGCGTGCTCGTTGTGCTGCTGCTCGGCACCGCCTTGCTGTCGTTCGTCTGGACGCCGCATTCGGCGTTCGAGATCGACGTGCCGGCCAAGCTGCAGGCACCATCGCTGCAGCACTGGCTCGGCACCGACAGCCTGGGGCGCGACATCGTCTCGCTGCTGATCGTCGGCTCGCAGAACTCGATCGCCGTCGGCCTGATCGCGGTGGGCATCGGCATGGGCTTCGGCGTCTCGCTCGGCTTGCTCGCCGCAGCGCGGCGCGGCTGGGTCGAAGAACTCGTGATGCGCATGGCGGACTTCACCTTCGCGTTTCCGGCGCTGCTGTCGGCGATCATGCTGACCGCCATTTACGGGCCGGGGCTCGCGACCTCGATCGTCGCGATCGGCATCTTCAACATTCCCGTGTTCGCGCGCATCAGCCGCGCCGCCGCGCATGGCGTGTGGGCGCGCGACTACGTGCTCGCCGCGCGCGCTTGCGGCAAGGGCGCGTGGCAGATCACCTTCGTCCATGTGCTGCCGAACATCGCGAGCGGATTGATCGTGCAGGCCACCATCCAGTTCGCGACCGCGATCCTCGCCGAGGCCGCGCTGAGCTATCTCGGCCTCGGCACGCAGCCGCCGCAACCATCGTGGGGCCGCATGCTCAACGAAGCGCAGACGATGCTGTTCCAGGCGCCACAGCTCGCAATCTGGCCCGGCCTCGCGATCGCGTCCAGCGTGCTCGGGCTGAACCTGATGGGCGATGGGTTGCGCGACTTGCTCGACCCGCGTCTCGCGAGGGCGCGATGAGCGAGCCGCTGCTCGAAGTGAAGGACTTGCGCGTTCGATTGAACACCGCGCGCGGCCCCGCCGACGCCTTGCGCGGCATCGCGTTCACGATGCAGCGCGGCGAGACCGTCGGGCTGATCGGCGAGAGCGGCTGCGGCAAGTCGATGACCGCGCTCGCGCTGATGGGCTTGCTGCCGCACGGCGCGCGAACGAGCGGCAGCATCCGCTTCGAGGGCCGGGAACTCTGCGGCCTGTCCGACGCCGCGATGTGTGCGCTGCGCGGCGACCGCATCGGGATGATTTTTCAGGAGCCGATGACCGCGCTGAACCCGCTGCACACGATCGGCGACCAGGTCGCCGAGCCGCTGCGCCAGCATCGCGGCATGGGTGGGCATGAAGCGCGCGCCGAGGCACTGCGCCTGCTCGACCAGGTGCACCTGCCGCAAGCGGCGCGACGCCTCGACGCCTATCCGCATCAGCTCTCGGGCGGGCAGCGCCAGCGGGTGATGATCGCTGCGGCGCTCGCTTGCGGGCCCGACCTGCTGATCGCCGACGAACCGACCACCGCGCTCGACGTGACGATCCAGCGCGAGATCCTCGACCTGATCGCCGAGCTCGTTGCCGCGAGCGGCATGGCGCTGCTGCTGATCAGCCACGACCTCGGCGTGATGGCGAACAACGTCGCGCGGGTGATGGTGATGTACGGCGGCACCGTCGCCGAAAGCGGGCCGACGGCGAACGTGTTCGCGCGCCTCGCGCATCCGTACACGCGCGGGCTGTTCGGCGCGCGGCCGCGGCTCGGTGCGGCCCGCGGTCAGAAGCTCGTGACGATTCGGGGTCGCGTGCCTGAGTTGGTCGACATGCCGCAGGGGTGTCCGTTCGCGGATCGCTGCGATTGGGTGATCGATGCATGTCGGGCGGAGTTGCCACCGATGATCGATGTTGATGAGGGTCATGCGGCGCGCTGCATTCGGGTGGGTGAAGTGTTGGCCACGCCGCTGGCCCTCACCCCAACCCTCTCCCAGAGGGAGAGGGAGTTTGTCCGGCTCCCTGTCCCCCTGGGAGAGGGCGGGGGTGAGGGCAACGCATGAACCCGCTGCTCCTCGTCCGCGACCTCACCAAGCACTACCGCCTCCCACGCGAGAGCGTGCTGCAACCCGGGCCCATCGTCCACGCCTTGCGCGGCGTCAGCTTCGAGCTTCAAGCCGGCAAGAGCCTCGGCATCGTCGGCGAATCAGGCTCCGGCAAGTCGACACTGGCGCGTCTCGTGATGGCGCTCGAGCCTCCGACCTCGGGCGCAGTGACCCTGCTCGGCCGCGACCTGCATGCCTTGCCGAGCGACGCGTTGCGCGCCGCGCGACGCGACTTCCAAATGGTGTTCCAGGACCCGTACGGCTCGCTCGATCCGCGCCAGCGCGTCGGCCGCATCGTCGCTGAAGCGCCAGCGCATCGCGATCGCCCGCGCGCTGATCACGCGGCCGAAGCTGATCGTCGCCGATGAGCCGGTCAGTGCGCTCGACGTCTCGGTGCAGGCGCAGGTGCTGAATCTGCTGCAAGACCTGCGCGCCGAGTTCGGAATCGCGTATCTGTTCATCAGCCACGACCTCGCGGTGGTCGACCATCTATGCGACGAGGTCGCCGTGATGCACGACGGGCTGATCGTCGAGCGCGGCACGCCCGAGCGCCTGTTCCAGCAGGCGGAGCATCCGTACACGCGCCGCCTGCTCGCCGCCGTGCCGCAACTCAAGTAGAGTGCCCTTTCGCGAAAAGGAGAACCGACGATGAAGCTGCATCACCGATTGCTGGCGGCCTGTGTGATGACCCTGCTGACGATCGCGGCGCCGGCCTCGGCGCAAACGCGCAAGGACAGCGTCGTCCTCGCGATGGTGCTCGAGCCGTCGCCAGGACTCGACCCGACCACCGCATCGGCGGCGGCGATCGGCGAGATCGTCCACTACAACGTGCTCGAGGGCCTCACCAAGATCAACATGGACGGAACGATCACGCCGCTGTTGGCCGAGAGCTGGACGATCGACCCCGACGGCAAGGTCTACACCTTCAAGCTGCGCAAAGGCGTGAAGTACCACGACGGCGAAGCGTTCGACGCGAGCGACGTGAAGTTCAGTTTCGAGCGCGCCAAGGCCGAGGGCTCGACCAACAAGGCGAAGAAGGCCGTGTTCGACAACATCAGCCGCATCGAGACGCCCGACCCCCACACGGTGATCCTCGTGCTCAACAACGCCGACGGCAACTTCCTGTTCCGCATGGGCGAAAACACCGCGGTGATTCTCGACCCGAAGAGCGCGCCGACGACGAGCACGAAGCCGATCGGCACCGGCCCGTTCAAGTTCGAGTCGTGGGCCAAGGGCACGTCGATCACGCTCGTGAAGTCAGACGCTTATCGCAACGCGGCCGCGGTCAAGCTGAAGAAAGTGACCTTCCGCTTCATCAACGACCCGGCCGCGCAAGTCGCTGCGCTGCTCGCCGGCGACATCGACGGCATGCCGCGCTTCCAGGCCTTCCAGAGCCTGAAGCAGTTCCAGAGCGACCCGCGCTTCTCGGTGGTCCAGGGCGGCACCGAGGGCAAGACCATCGTCACGATCAACAACAAGCGCAAGCCCTTCGACGACGTTCGCGTGCGCCGCGCGATCGCCGCGGCGATCGACCGCAAGGCGGTCGTCGATGGCGCGATGGAAGGCTACGGCGCACCGATCGGCAGCCACATGGTGCCGACCGACGCCGGCTACATCGACCTGACCGGCGTGAACCCGTACAACCCGGAGAAGGCGAAGGCGCTGCTGAAAGAGGCCGGCGTGGCGACGCCGCTGAACGTCACGCTGACGCTGCCGCCGCCGGTCTATGCACGCAAGGGCGGCGAGATCGTCGCCGCGCAGCTCGCCAAGGTCGGCATCGTCGCGAAGATCGAAAACGTCGAGTTCGCGCAGTGGCTGTCGGGCCCCTTCAAGGGCAACTTCGACCTGACGATCATCAGCCACGTCGAGCCGCTGGACTTCGACCGCTACGGCGACCCGAACTACTACTACGGCTACGACAGCAAGGCCTATCGCGAGCTGCTCGCGAAATACAACAGCAGCACCGACCCCAAGGCGCGCCTGAAGCTGCTCGGCGATATCCAGCGCAAGCTCGCCGACGACTGCGTCAACGCGTACATGTTCCAGTTGCCGCAGTTCGCGGTCGCGAACAAGAAGCTCAAAGGGCTGTGGAGCAGCTCGCCGGTGTTTGCGAACGACATGAGTGCGGTGTCGTGGCAGTAGGCGATGACCGCACTGCATGACTTCAGCGCGACCGAGCTGCTGACCGCCTACGCCAGCAAGGCGCTGTCGCCGCTCGAGGTGACACGCTCCGTGCTGAAGCACATCGACGCCTGGGAGCCGCATCTGCATGCAACCTACGCGCTCGATGCCGATGCGGCGCTGACGCAGGCCGAGGCGTCGCAAGCGCGCTGGATGAAAGGCGCTCCGCAGGGTCCGCTCGACGGCGTCCCGGTGACGATCAAGGAAAACATCGCGACGCGAGGCGTGCCGATTCCACTCGGCACCGCCGCCACCGTGCTGACGCCGGCAACGCGCGATGCGCCGCCCGCAGCGCGCTTGCGCGAAGCCGGCGCGGTGATCCTCGGCAAGACGACGATGCCCGACTACGGCATGTTGTCGTCGGGGCTGTCGAGCTTTCATCCGCTGACGCGCAACCCCTGGGATCTCGCGAAGAACCCCGGCGGCAGCAGCGCGGGCGGAGGTGCGGCGGCGGCCGCCGGCTACGGGCCGCTGCACGTCGGCACCGATATCGGCGGCTCGCTGCGATTGCCGGCCGGCTGGTGCGGCGTCTTCACGCTGAAGCCGAGCCTGGGGCGAATCCCGATCGATCCGCCGTACGCCGGGCGCGTGGCAGGACCGATGACGCGAACGGTCGCCGACGCCGCGCTGATGATGGGCGTGCTGAGCCTGCCCGATGCGCGCGACGCGATGAGCCTGCCGTACCAGCAAATCGCCTGGGAGCACCTCGATCGGCGCCTCGCCGGCTTGAAGATCGGCCTGCTGCTCGACGCCGGCTGGGGACTGCCGGTCGACCCCGAAACGCGCGACGCGGTTGTCGCGGCGGCGCGTGCCTTCGAGGGCGCCGGTGCGATCGTCGAGCCGCTCGCGCCGTTCATGACCCGCGCGATGGCCGAGGGCATGGACCGCTTCTGGCGCACCCGCGCCTGGATCGACATCGCGGCATTGAGCGAAGAGCGGCGCGCCAAGGTGCTGCCGTTCATCGTCGAATGGGCGCGCGGCGGCGCCGGCCTGAGCGGCGAAGCGGTGTTCCGCGGCTACAGCCAGATGGCCGCGATGCGCGACGCTGCCGTCGCGGCCTGTGCGCCGTTCGACATCGTGTTCACGCCGACCGCACCGATCGCCGCCTTCTCCGCCGAGCTGGCGTGCCCCACCAACGACCCGGCTCGCCCGTTCGAGCACATCGCCTTCACGTTGCCGTACAACATGAGCGAGCAGCCCGCCGCGAGCATCAACTGCGGCTTCACCGCGAGCGGCCTGCCGATCGGCTTGCAGATCATCGGCCATCGCCACGACGACATCGGCGTGTTGCAGGTCGCGCGCGCCTGGGAGCAGCTGCGGCCGCT
>VBCQ01000044.1 GCA_005882155.1 Betaproteobacteria bacterium | reverse complement strand
GCCCGTTGATCGAGAGCCAGTTCGCCCAGCGCGGGCTGCAGGTGTTGTATGCCGTGCCGTGGCCGCCGCAAGGCATGTACAGCAACAAGCCCGTCACCAGCACAGCGGACCTGAAGGGCACACGCATGCGCACCTACAACCCGACGACGGCGCGCATCGCAGCGCTGGTCGGCGCGCAAGCGGTCGACGTGCCCATGGTCGACGTGGGCCAGGCGCTGGCCGAGGGCCGCATCGACAACATGATCACTTCGGCCGTCACCGGCGTCGAGAACCGCGTGTGGAGCCATGTGCGCTACTACTACGAAGTGAACGCGTGGTTCCCGAAGAACATCGTCTTTGCCAATGCCGCAGCCGTGAAGGCCTTGACGCCCTCGGCGCGCGACGCGCTGATTGCCGCCAGCGGCGCGGCCGAAGCGCGCGGCTGGGCGGCGAGCGAAGCGGCGGCGTCGAGCTCGGTCGACGAGCTGCGCCGCAACGGCATGAAAATCGAACGCGTTCCGCGCGAGTTCGCGGTCGAGATCAAGCGCCTCGGCGAACGCTTCTCGCTCGAATGGATACGCCAGGTCGGCGCGCAAGCCAACGCCATCTTCGTGCCATATTTCACCCAGGGGTAATGTGCCCCGACTCATTGAATCTCCCATGCAAGACAAACAACACTCGCAAGACCGCTGGCAGTTCTGGATCGACCGAGGCGGCACCTTCACCGACGTGGTCGGCAAGCGCCCGGACGGATCGCTGGTCACGCACAAGCTGCTGTCCGAAAACCCGGAGCAGTACCGCGACGCCGCGGTCGCCGGCATTCGCCATCTGCTCGGCTTGAGCGAGCGCGAGCCGATCACGCCCGAGCAGGTCGAGTGCGTGAAGATGGGCACGACGGTCGCGACCAACGCGCTGCTCGAGCGCAAGGGCGAGCCGACGCTGCTGGTGACCACCCGCGGCTTTCGCGACGCGCTGCGCATCGCGTACCAGGACCGGCCGCGAATCTTCGATCGCCACATCGTGCTGCCCGAGCTGCTGTATTCGCGCGTCATCGAAGCTCAGGAGCGTGTGGCGGCGGATGGCGCCGTCATTCAATCTCTGGACCAAGCGCATCTCGCACGTGAGCTGCAAGCCGCCTTCGACGCCGGGCTGCGCAGCGTCGCGATCGTCTTCATGCACGGCTACCGCTTCACCGCGCACGAAGCCGCAGCCGAGCGCATCGCGCGCGAGATCGGCTTTCCGCAGATCAGCACCTCGCACCATGTGAGCCCGCTGATGAAGCTGGTGAGCCGCGGCGACACGACGGTGGTCGACGCCTACCTGTCGCCGATCCTGCGCCGCTATGTCGAGCAGGTCGCGGCGGAGATGCCCGGCGTGAAGCTGTTCTTCATGCAGTCGTCGGGAGGCCTGACCGATGCGCACGCCTTCCAGGGCAAGGACGCGATCCTCTCGGGTCCGGCAGGTGGCATCGTCGGCATGGTGCGGACTGCGCAGCTCGCCGACTTCGATCGGGTCATCGGCTTCGACATGGGCGGCACCTCGACCGACGTGAGCCACTTCGCCGGCGAGTTCGAGCGCGCGTTCGAGACGCAGGTGGCCGGCGTGCGGATGCGCGCGCCGATGATGAGCATCCACACGGTGGCGGCGGGCGGCGGCTCGATCCTGAGGCGCGGCGGGCCGCTCGCGGTGACCGATGCGAACGTGATGGTCGGCAAGATCCAGCCGGCGTACTTCCCGAAAGTATTCGGCCCGCATGCCGACGCCTCGCTCGACAGCAATATCGTCGTCGAGAAGTTCAGCGCGATGGCTGCCGACATCGAGCTTGCCACCGGCATGAAACGATCCGCCGAGGAAGTCGCCGAAGGCTTCATCGACATCGCGGTCGGCGCGATGGCCAACGCGATCAAGAAGATCTCGGTCGCGCGCGGCTACGACGTGACGCGCTACACCTTGCAGTGCTTCGGTGGTGCCGGCGGCCAGCACGCCTGCCGTGTCGCCGATGCGCTCGGCATGAGCCGCGTCTTCGCGCATCCCCTGGCCGGTGTGCTGTCGGCCTACGGCATGGGCCTCGCCGACCAGAGCGTGATGCGCGAGGCAGCGATCGAGCAGCCCTTGTCGGATGCGAGCGGCGAGACGCTGCGCGGCGTCGCGGCGCGGCTCGATGCGCTTGCCGCCGAGGCCGAAGGCGAGCTGCGGCGCCAAGGCGTCAGCAGCGGCGAGATTCAACTGCATCGACGCGCACATGTGCGCTACGAGGGAACCGACTCGGCTTTCGAAGCGGCCTACCGCCAGCGCTTCGCCTTCCTGATGAAGGAGCGCGGCCTCGTCATCGAAGCGGTGTCGGTCGAAGCGGTGGGCGCCGGCGACGCGCCCGCCGAGCCGCGCCACGCCGTGCTGAGCGAGGTGGCCGCGCCGGCGACAGCGTCGACCCGCATGTTCAGCGGCGGCCGCTGGTGGGACGCGGCGCTGGTCGTTCGCGAGGACACCAAACCGGGTCACGTGATCGCCGGTCCGGCCATCATCGCCGAGAAGAACGCGACGACGGTCGTCGAGCCCGGCTGGCAGGCGCGCGTGACCGACCTCGACCACCTGGTGCTGACGCGCGTGCAGCCGCGCGAGGAGCGTCGCGCGGTCGGCACGACGGTCGACCCGGTGATGCTCGAGGTGTTCAACAACCTGTTCATGAACATCGCCGAGCAGATGGGGCTGCAGCTGCAGAACACCGCGTACTCGGTGAATATCAAAGAGCGACTCGACTTCTCTTGCGCGCTGTTCGACGCGGATGGGAATTTGATCGCGAACGCGCCGCACATGCCGGTGCATCTCGGCTCGATGAGCGAGTCGATCAAGACGGTGATCAACGAGAACGCGGGGCAGATGCGGCGCGGCGATGTGTTCGTGTTGAACGATCCTTATCACGGGGGAACGCATTTGCCGGACGTGACGGTGGTCACTCCGGTGTTCGGTGAGGGTGAGGGAGAAATCCTCTTCTACGTCGGATCGCGTGGGCACCATGCCGACATCGGCGGCATCACGCCGGGCTCGATGCCGCCGTTCTCGACCCGCATCGAAGAAGAGGGCGTGCAGATCGACAACGTGAAGCTGGTTGACGCCGGCCACTTGCGCGAGAAGGAAATGCTCGAACTCTTGCGCAGCGGCTCGCACCCGTCGCGCAACCCGGAGCAGAACCTCGCCGACCTGAAGGCGCAGATCGCGGCCAACGAGAAGGGCGTGCAGGAGCTGCGCAAGATGGTCGCGCAGTTCGGCCTCGATGTCGTGCGCGCCTACATGGGCCATGTGCAAGACAACGCCGAAGAGTCGGTGCGCCGCGTCATCACCAAGCTGCGCGACGGGCAATTCACCTTGCCGCTGGACAACGGCGCGTGCATCAACGTCACGATCAAGGTCAACGCCGAAGACCGCAGCGCGGTGATCGATTTCTCTGAGACCTCGGCGCAGCTCACGAACAACTTCAACGCGCCG
>VBCQ01000043.1 GCA_005882155.1 Betaproteobacteria bacterium | reverse complement strand
GCGTGGGGCACGGCGCTGGCGGTGGTCGCGAGCGCACGTCACGCCACGCAGCTGTGGGCGCGCGACGCGGACCAAGCGGCGCGCATGACATTGCTGCGACGCAACGAGCGCTACCTCGACGAGATCGCGCTGCCTGCGTCACTGCAGATCACGCCGGACTTCGATGCAGCGGTCGCGCATGCGCGCGGCGGCCTCTTGATCATCGCGACGCCGATGGCCGCGCTGGCCGAAATGCTCCAGCGTGTGCCGGCCGACGCGAGCGGCGTGCTGTGGCTGTGCAAGGGATTTCAAGAAGGCACTGGCTGGCTCGGCCACGAGGTCGCGCGCGCGGTCTGCCCGAACGCGCGGGTCGGCGTGCTGTCAGGGCCGAGCTTTGCGATCGAGGTCGCGCGCGGCCGGCCCACCGCGCTGGTCGCGGCGAGCGCCGACGCGGCCTTGTGCGACGAATCCGTCGCGGCGCTGCACAGCGACAGCCTGCGCATCTACACCTCGAGCGATCCGATCGGCGTCGAAGTCGGCGGCGCGGTGAAGAACGTGCTCGCGATCGCGACCGGGATCGCCGACGGCCTGCAGCTCGGTCTCAACGCGCGCGCCGCGCTCGTCACCCGCGGCCTCGCCGAAATGACGCGCCTGGGCGTCGCGCTCGGTGCGCAAGTCGAGACCTTCATGGGCTTGAGCGGGCTCGGCGACCTGGTGCTCACTGCCACCGGCGACCTGTCGCGCAATCGCAAGGTCGGCCTGCTGCTTGCGCAAGGCGTGCCGCTGCCGCAAATCCTGCGCGAGCTCGGCCACGTCGCCGAAGGTGTTTACACCGCGGCGATGGTGCAGCGGCGCGCAGGCGCTAGCGGCGTCGAGATGCCGATCACTGACGCAGTCGTCGATGTTCTCGAAGGCCGCATCACACCGGTCCAGGCGGTCGAACAACTGATGGGCCGCGAGGCGCGAGCCGAGCACTGAGGGATCGGTCATGCGACGTCGCCACGTTCTGCAATCTGCCGCAGCGAGCGTCGCGTCACTGGCCGTTCCATCGTTCGCGCAATCATGGCCCGCGAGGCCAATCAAGCTCGTCGTGCCATTTCCAGCCGGCAGCTCGCCCGACCTCATCGCCCGCTTGATCGCCGAGCCGCTCGGCCAGGCGCTCGCTCAGACGATCGTCATCGACAACCGACCGGGGGCCGGCGGCAACCTCGGCACCGGTGTCGTCGCGAAGGCCGAGCCCGACGGCTACACCTTGCTGTTCACGATCCAGGGGCCGCTCGTGACCGCGCCGCTGCTCAGCAAGAGCCTCAACTACGACCCGCTGAAGGAACTGGCACCGGTGTCGCTGGTCGCGACCTCGCCCAACGTGCTGGTCGTCGATCCGAAGCTCGGCGCCGCGACCTTGGCCGACTTCGTTCGCATTGCGAAAGAGAAGAAGGGTCAGCTCAACTATGGCAGCGTCGGCAACGGCAGCGCCGCGCACCTCGCGATGGAGCTGTTCAAGACCCGCTCCGGGCTCGACATCGTTCATGTGCCGTACCAGGGCTTCCCGCAAGTGGTCAACGCGATCCTCGCCGGTCAGGTCCAAGCCGGCTTCATGGTCCCGGGCATCGCGATGGGCCAGGTGCGCGCCGGCAAGCTGCGCGCGCTCGGCGTGACGACGCTCGGCCGCGCCGCGTCGCTGCCCGAATTGCCGACCTTCGCCGAGCAAGGCTATCCCGGCTTCGAAGCGATCTCGTGGCAGGCCGTGCTCGCGCCGGCGAAGACACCGAAGCCGATCGTCGAGCGGGTGTCGCGCGAGTTGGTTCGAATCATCAAGAGCGACGAGGTGCGCAGCAAGATGCTCGGCCAGTACTTCAGCGCCGCCGGCACCGCGCCCGAAGGTTTGGCCGGGTTGATGGTGAGCGAACGTGACCGCTGGGCCAAGGTGATCAAGGCGGCGGGTGTGCAGCCCGAGTGATTCAATTCGCTACGCCGAACCCGCGTAGCCGTTTTGCCGCCAGGCTTCGAACACCGCGACGGCCACCGCATTGCTGAGATTGAGGCTGCGCTGGCCGGGCCGCAACGGGAGGCGCACGCGCTGAGTCGTCGCGAATTGCGCGCGCACCGCGTCCGGCAAGCCGGCGGTCTCCGAGCCGAAGACCAGGTAGTCGCCCGCTTGCCATGCGACATCGGAAAAGCGCCGCTCGCCGCGTGTCGTGAAGGCGAACATTCGCTCGATGCTCGCGTGCTGATTGCGAATGAAATCGTCCCACGACGCATGGCGCTGCAGATTCGCGTACTCGTGGTAGTCGAGCCCGGCGCGCTGCAAGAGCTTGTCTTCCATCGAGAAGCCGAGCGGCTCGACGAGGTGCAGCGTGCAGCCGGTGTTCGCCGCGAGGCGAATCACGTTGCCGGTGTTCGGCGGAATCTCAGGATGGACGAGGACGATGTTGAACATGCGAGCTCAAGCTCCCGGCGCCGGCGTTCGCGCGAGAACCCAGAGCTTGACATCCGCCGCGCCGGCATGGCGCAGCACGCCGGCGACTTCGGCTGCCGTGGCACCGGTCGTCAGCACGTCGTCGACCAGCGTGACACTGCGGCCGCGAAGCTCGCCGACGCGTGTCGGCTCGACCGCAAACGCGCCGCGAACGTTGGCGGCGCGTTGCTCGGGAGGCAGCGCGAGCTGATGCGGCGTGTCCTTGATACGCAGCAGCAGCCGCGCATCGACCGGGCAGCGCAGCGCGTCGCCGAGGCGCCGCACGATTTCCCACGCCTGGTTGTAGCCGCGCTCGCGCAGGCGTTCCATGCTCAACGGCACCGGCAGCAACAAGCCCGGATGCGACGCACCGCTGGCGCGCCACGCGTCGACAAGGCAGCGCGCCAGCGCCGGTGCCAAGTCGAGCGCCGCATGGAACTTGAAGCGCGCGACGAGGCGGTCCCAAGGATGGCTGTAGTCGACGGCGGCGAGCACGCCATCGAGCGGCGGTGAACTGCGCAAGCAAGATCCGCAGCGCGTCACGCCGGCCGGTACCTGCAGCGCGCAGGCGTCGCAACGCGGAACCGTCGTGATGAAGCGCTGCCGGCATGGCGCGCAGATGCGCTCGGCGCTCCAGTCATGGCAGATCGCGCATTGGGTCGGCAGCGTGAAGCCGCTGCGCGCAAGCAATCGAGTCAAGGACACCGGGTCAATATACTGCCCTGCCATGGCCACGACCCCTGCCGCCGAAGCGCGAGCGATCGACGTTGCCGCAGTGGACGCCGTGCTGCGCCGCCTCGCGCGGCAGCCGAGTGCGCCGTGGCTGCACGGCGAAGTGGCGCGCCGCATGGCGCAGCGCTTGCAGGTGATTCGCCTGCAGCCCGAGCGCATCGTCGACTGGTGGTCCTTCCTCGGCGCGAGCGGCGAGTTGCTCGCGCTCGCGTACCCGCGAGCGCAGCGCATCGCGGTCGAGCCGAATGCGGCGCTGATGCAGCGCAGTCGCGACCTCAACAAAGTCGCCTGGTGGTCGCCGCGCCGTCTGCGCGCGGTCGAGGTCGAGGTGCGAGCCGAGGCCGACGAACTGCCGCGTAGCGCGCAACTTCTGTGGGCCAACATGATGTTGCACGCGGTGCAGGATCCGCCGGCCCTGATGGCGCGCTGGCAGAGCGCGTTGTCGGCCGACGGCTTCGTGATGTTCTCGTGCTTGGGCCCCGACACGCTGCGCCAGCTGCGCGAGTTGTACGCTCGCCTCGAGTGGCCGGCGCCAACGATCGATTTCGTCGACATGCACGATCTCGGCGACATGCTGCTGCACGCCGGCTTCGCCGACCCGGTGATGGACCAGGAGACCTTGACGCTGAACTGGGCCGGCCCGCAAGCGCTGCTCGACGAGCTGCGCTTGCTCGGCGGCAACGTGTCGCCGCAGCGCCCGGCGGGTCTGCGCACCCCGCGCTGGCGCGCGCGCCTCGAGCGCGAGTTCGACGCTCTGCGCGGGCCTGACGGGCGGCTCAGCCTGCGCTTCGAAATCGCCTACGGCCACGCCTTCAAGGCCGCGCCGCGTCTGCAAGCCGGCGCGCCGACGACGGTGTCGCTCGACGACATGCGCGCGCTGGTGCGCTCGGGTGCTGCCAAGCGCTGAGACCGCGCTGGCGCTGGGCTAAAATCCTCGGGTTTTGCGTGCGCCGTGCGCAGGGCAGGAACAGAATCTTGAAACTGAAGTGACAACGATGAAGACGATGAATGCACTTTGGCCGGCGTTGCAAAGGGTGGGGCAGTGGGGCATGGCCTGCGGCGCGATGCTCGCGACGACGGCCGCGCTGGCCGTCAAAGATCTGCCCGGCGGCCCGGCGGTCAACCAGCTCGACCTGCACTCGCCGGTCACGCGCATCGCGGCCGATCAGCAGTGGCTGCACTATTTCATGCTCGTCATCTGCCTCGTCATCTTCGTCGGTGTGTTCGGCGTGATGTTCTATTCGATCTACAAGCACCGCAAATCGAAGGGCGCGACGGCGGCCAACTTTCACGAAAGCACCACGGTCGAAATCGCCTGGACCATCGTTCCGTTCTTCATCGTGATCCTGATGGCGCTGCCCGCGACGAAGACCGTCGTGGCGATGAAAGACACCAGCGCCGCCGATCTGACGATCAAGGCCACCGGCATCCAGTGGAAGTGGGGCTATGACTATCTGAGTGGCGAGGGCGAAGGCATCGGCTTCGTCTCGACGCTCGACGTGACCCAGCGCGAGATGTCCGACTCCGGCAAAGCCGCCGGCGACGACTATCTGCTCAGGGTCGACAACCCGCTCGTCGTGCCGGTCAACAAGAAGGTTCGCATCATCACCACGGCCTCCGACGTGATCCACGCCTGGATGGTCCCGGCTTTCGGCGTCAAGCAGGACGCGATCCCCGGCTTCGTTCGCGACACCTGGTTCCGCGCCCAGAAGGTCGGCAACTACTACGGCCAGTGCGCCGAGCTGTGCGGCAAGGAACACGCGTACATGCCGATCCACGTGAAGGTGGTTTCGGCCGAGGACTACACCGCGTGGGTCGCGGGCCGCAAGAAGCAGATGGCCGCGCTGGCCGACGACCCGAACAAGGTCTGGCAGCTCGGTGAGCTCATCGCGCGTGGCGAGAAGGTCTACAACAGCAACTGCGCGCAATGCCACCAGGCGAGCGGCAAGGGCGGCGGCGCGATCAAGGCGCTCGATGCGTCGCGAGTCGTGCTCGATGCCGACAAGAACAAGCAGCTGCAGATCGTTTTGCATGGCGTGCCGAACACCGCGATGCCGTCGTGGAAGCAGCTTTCCGACACCGAGCTCGCCGCGGTCATCACCTTCACCAAGAACAACTGGTCCAACAAGACCGGCCAGCTGGTGCAGCCGACCGAAGTCGCCGCCGCCCGCAAGTAAAGACGCCGTCCAAGGAAACGCCCCATGAGCGCAGTTCTGCCCCACCCGATGGCCCCCGGCCACGATCACGATCACGCCCACGAGCATCCGCACGGCTGGCGGCGCTGGCTTTACGCGACGAACCACAAGGACATCGGCACGATGTACCTGTTGTTCTCGTTCACGATGTTCATCGTCGGCGGCATCCTGGCGCTGCTGATTCGCCTCGAGCTGTTCCAGCCCGGCCTGCAGTTCGTGAACCCGCAGATGTTCAACCAGTTCACGACGATGCACGGGCTGATCATGGTGTTCGGCGCGATCATGCCGGCCTTCGTCGGCTTCGCGAACTGGATGATTCCGCTGCAGATCGGCGCCGCCGACATGGCGTTTGCGCGGATGAACAACCTGAGCTTCTGGCTGTTGATTCCAGCGGCGATCATGATCGTCAGCTCGTTCTTCATGCCCGGTGGCGCACCCGCGGCGGGCTGGACGCTGTACGCACCGCTGACGCTGCAGATGGGTCCGTCGATGGACGCCGGCATCTTCGCGCTGCACATCATGGGCGCAAGCTCGATCATGGGCTCGATCAACATCATCGTGACGGTCCTCAACATGCGCGCGCCGGGCATGACGCTGATGAAGATGCCGCTGTTCTGCTGGACCTGGCTGATCACCGCCTACCTGCTGATCGCGGTGATGCCGGTGTTGGCCGGTGCGATCACGATGACGCTCACGGATCGCCACTTCGGCACCAGCTTCTTCAACCCCGCAGGCGGCGGCGACCCGGTGATGTACCAGCACATCTTCTGGTTCTTCGGCCACCCCGAGGTCTACATCATGATCCTGCCGGCGTTCGGCATCGTCAGCGCGATCATCCCGGCGTTCGCGCGCAAGAAGCTGTTCGGCTACACGTCGATGGTCTACGCGACGGCATCGATCGCGATTCTCTCGTTCATCATCTGGGCCCACCACATGTTCACCACCGGCATGCCGGTGACGGGGCAGCTGTTCTTCATGTACGCGACGATGCTGATCGCGGTGCCCACCGGAGTGAAGATCTTCAACTGGGTCGCGACGATGTGGCGCGGCTCGATGACTTTCGAGACGCCGATGCTGTTCGCGGTCGGCTTCATCTTCGTCTTCACGATGGGCGGCTTCACCGGACTCATCCTGTCGGTCGCGCCGGTCGACATCCAGCTGCAGGACACCTACTACGTCGTCGCGCACTTCCACTACGTGCTCGTCGCCGGCTCGCTGTACGCGATGTTCGCCGGCTTCTACTACTGGGGCCCGAAGTGGACCGGCGTGATGTACGACGAGACGCGCGGCAAGATCCATTTCTGGGGTTCGTTGATCTTCTTCAACGTCACCTTCTTCCCGATGCATTTCCTCGGTCTCGCCGGCATGCCGCGCCGCTACGCCGACTACCCGCTGCAGTTCACCGACTTCAACATGGTCGCCTCGCTGGGCGCGCTCGGCTTCGGCTTGATGCAGGTCTACTTCTTCGTCTTCATCGTCCTGCCGATGATGCGCGGCCAAGGTGCGAAAGCGCCGCAGCAGCCGTGGGAAGGCGCCGAAGGCCTAGAGTGGGAAGTGCCGTCGCCGGCACCGTTCCACACCTTCGAGACGCCGCCGAAGCTCAATCGCGCGGCGACCAAGGTCATCGGCTGAGTCCGCGCGCCATGACGCCCGAGCAGAAGAAGCACAACCTGCGACTCGCGCTGATCCTCGCGTCGATCGCGGTCGTCGTCTTCGTCGGCTTCATCGCCAAAGCGGCGCTGTTCGGGGCCTGAGCATGAGCACGCCCGCGCCCAGCGACGCCGCACTGCGCAGCGACAACGCGCGCATGGTCGGCAAGCTGCTCGTCGTGGCCGCGCTGATGTTCGCCTTCGGCTATGCGCTGGTGCCGATCTATCGCTCGATCTGCAACGCGCTCGGCATCAACGTGCTGTCGCTGTCCGAGCGCGCCGTCCCCGGCAACAGCGCCGACAAACGCAACACGCAAGTCGACTTGACGCGAACGATCAGCGTCGAGTTCGATGCGAACGCGCGCGGGGTGTGGGACTTCAAGCCGGCGCAGCGCCGCCTCGACGTGCACCCCGGCGAAGTCGCGACGGTGATGTACGAGTTCACGAACACGCAATCGCGCACGATGGCCGCGCAAGCGATCCCAAGTTACGCGCCGAAGCAGGCGTCGCCGCACTTCAACAAGCTCGAGTGCTTCTGCTTCAACGAGTACACCTTGAAGCCGGGCGAGACCAAGCGCTGGCCGGTCGTATTCGTCATCGATTCGAAGTTGCCGAAGGACGTGACGACGATCACCTTGTCGTACACCTTCTTCGAGGTCGGCGGCAAGGTTCCGCCGGCGCCGCAGGCCGCTGTGTTGCCCGCCAAGGAGCCGCGCACATGAGCTCGTCGCTGAAGGATGCAGCGCAGCGCAAGGGCTCGTTCCTGCAGACGATGAAGGCCGTCGGCTGGTCGTTCTTCGGCGTTCGCAAGTCGGCCGAGTACGAAAAAGACGTGAGCCGCTTGAATCCGGTTCACGTCGTCATTGCCGGCGTGATCGGCGCCGCGCTGTTCATCATCGTACTGGTGCTGCTGGTGAACTGGGTGCTCGCGAGCGGCGTCGCCCGATAGAGTTTCAAGACAGATCGAAAGCAGGAGAAAACAATGTCGGCTCTGACGCCACCCGGACACGCTCCGTACTACTTCATCCCCGAGCCATCGCGCTTCCCGGTCATGGCCGCTACCGGCCTGTTCTTCGTGATCTTCGGCGCCGGTCAATGGATCAACGGCGCGGGCTGGGGCGCCTACTCGCTGATGTTCGGGCTGCTGCTGTGGGCGTTCACGCTGCAGCAGTGGTTCCGCCAAGCGATCAGCGAAAGCGAAGGCGGTCTCTACGGCGACCGCGTCGACACCTCGTTCCGCTGGAGCATGAGCTGGTTCATCTTCTCGGAAGTGATGTTCTTCGGCGCCTTCTTCGGCGCGCTGTACTGGTCGCGCCTGCACACAGTGCCGGCGCTCGCCAGCCTCGAGAACGCGGTGCTGTGGCCCGACTTCAAGGCCGTCTGGCCAAGCGTGCAAGCCGGCTTCACCGCGTCGCCGGCGAACACCGTCGACCCGTTCACGACGATGGGCCCGTGGCCGATCCCGACGATCAACACGACGCTGCTGTTGAGCTCGGGCGTCACGCTGACGATCGCGCACCACGCGCTGATCGCCAACCAGCGCACCCGTGCGATCGTCTTCATGTGGATCACCGTGCTGCTCGGCATCCTGTTCCTCGGCCTGCAAGGCTACGAGTACACGCATGCCTATCACGAGCTGAACTTGAAGCTGAGCTCGGGCATCTACGGCTCGACCTTCTACATGCTGACCGGCTTCCACGGATTTCACGTGTTCGTCGGCATGCTGATGCTGCTGTTCATCACGATCCGCATCATGAAGGGCCACTTCACGCCGCAGCGCCACTTCGGCTTCGAGGGCGCGGCCTGGTACTGGCACTTCGTCGACGTCGTCTGGCTCGGTCTGTACGTCGTCGTCTACTGGATCTGAGCGGTCTGCAGAGCCACTCGCAACGAAGGCCGCGTCGAGCGGCCTTCTTGCTTCATGCGGAAGTTGGGGTCAGCCCTTGGGAATCCCGGTTGGATGAATCCATCCGAGCTTGTAGCTGATCAGAATGCACAGGAACAGCGCCACTGACAGGATCACGCGCAGCGCGAGCGCGTTGGCCATTTTCTTGCTCGTCGGATCGTCCTTGCGGCCGCCACGGATCATCGCGACGCCGGCTCCGAAGAGGGCGCCGAGGATGCCGATGAACGCGAGCGCGACGAGCCATTTCATGCGCACCGATTATCCGCTCGCCACCGGACGCGCCGTCGAATGAAGCGCGCGCTGTGGGTGTTGCTCGCGACGCTCATCGGCGTCGTCGTCACCGCGCGCCTCGGCATCTGGCAGCTGCAGCGCGCGGCGCAGAAAGAGGCGCTGCAGCACGCGTTCAGCGAGCGCGCTGGGCTACCCGAACTGCCGCTCGCTGCATTGGAAGCAGACGCCGACGAGGTCAACGCATTGCACTACCGGCGCGCCCGCTTGACCGGGCGCTGGGTCAGCCGCTTCACAATCTTCCTCGACAACCGGCAGATGAATGGCCGGCCCGGCTTCTTCGTCGTCACGCCGCTGCAGCTCGCCGATTCGCGGGTTGCCGTGCTGGTGCAGCGTGGCTGGGTGCCGCGCGACGCGGCCGATCGCACGCGGCTGCCGATGCTCGCCACGCCATCGGGCGAGGTCAGCGTCGTCGGCCACATTGCCCCGCCTCCGGCGCGGCTGTACGAGTTCAGCGCGGCGGCCTCTGGCCCGATCCGTCAAAATCTCGATCTGGCCGCATATTCGCGCGAGACCGGGCTGCGGCTCGCACCGCTGTCGCTGGTGCAGGACGATGCCGGCGCTGGCGCCAACGATGGCCTCGCGCGTCAATGGTCGCCTCCCGCGGTCGATGTTCAAAAGCACTACGGCTATGCCTTCCAGTGGTTTGCCTTGTGTGCGCTGATGACAGGTTTGTATGTCTGGTTCCAACTCGTCGGCCCCTGGCTCAAGCGTCGCGCCTGAGCCGCTGAGGTTCACGGTTCATTCGATGCCGTCGCCTGATGCGAGCGATGCGGCACGCCGCACGACGAGCGGCCGCTGGAAGATGCTCGCCGTGCTGGCGGTGTGCGCGGCGCCGGTCGTCGCGTCGTACCTCACCTACTTCGTGATCCGGCCCGAAAGCCGAACCAACTACAGCACACTGATCACGCCGCCGCGCGCCATTCCCGACAGCCTGCCGCTGACGACGCTCGCCGGCGAACGCGTCAAGCCCGCAAGCCTGCGCGGCCAGTGGCTGCTCGTCGTCGTCTCCGGCGCCGCTTGCGACGCCGGTTGCGAAACGCAGCTCTACCTGCAGCGCCAGTTGCGCGAGACCTTGGGCCGCGACAAAGGCCGCGTCGACAAGGTCTGGCTCATCGTCGATGCGGCGGCGCCGCGGCCGGCGCTGCTGCAGGCCATCACGGTGGCTGAATCGCCGACGGTGCTGCGCGTGCCGCGCGAGGCGCTCGCGACCTGGCTCGCTCCGTCCGCGGGCCACACGCTCGAGCAGCACCTGTACCTCGTCGATCCGATGGGCCAGTGGATGATGCGCGCGCCCGCCGACCCCGATCCGGCGAAGCTGAAGCGCGACCTCGAGCGCCTGCTGCATGCCTCGGCGTCGTGGGACTTTCCGGGGCGCTGACCGAGCGCACGCCAATGAACGCCCAGCCGCTGTACGACCTCACGCCGCTCGCCCACATCGCGGCGCTCGGCATCGCGCTGGCCACCGGTCCGCTCGCCTGGCTGTGGCTGCGGCACCGCCATGCCGAGCCGGCCGCGCGCTTGCGTGCGCTGACCTTGCTGACGCTATTCCTCACCTTCGACCTCGTGCTGGTCGGCGCCTTCACCCGGCTCACCGACTCGGGCCTCGGCTGCCCCGATTGGCCGGGCTGCTACGGCAGCGCGAGCCCAGTCGGCGCGCAGGCTGCGATTCACGCCGCGCAAACGGCGATGCCCAGTGGCCCGGTGACGCACAGCAAGGCGTGGATCGAGATGGTCCACCGCTACTTCGCCGCCGGCATCGGCGTTTTGAGTGCGATGCTGATGGTCTTGAGCTGGATCGAAACCCGCCGCCGACGCGCCGCAATCTCGCCGTGGTGGGCCACCGCGACCTTCGTCTGGGTTGGCGTTCAAGGCGCGTTCGGCGCGCTGACGGTGACGATGAAGCTGTACCCGGCGATCGTCACGACGCACCTGCTGCTCGGCCTCGGCTTGATGGCGATGCTCGCAGCGCAAGCGCAGGCGTATCGACCGCAGCCCTTGGTGCTGCCGCGCGCGCTCGTCGTCGGCAGCGTCGCGGTGTTCGCGCTGTGCGTGCTGCAGATCGCGCTCGGCGGCTGGGTCAGCACGAACTACGCGGTGCTCGCTTGTTCCGACTTCCCGCAGTGCCAGGGCAGCTGGTGGCCGGCAATGGACTTTGCGCATGGCTTCGCGCTCGTGCGAGCGCTCGGCGTCGGCCAAGGCGGCGAGATGCTGCCGTTCGCAGCGCTGACCGCGATCCACATGGCGCATCGGGTCGGCGCGCTGCTGCTGTTCAGCGCGATCGGATTGCTCGCGTGGCGGCTGTCGCTGGGTGATTCGGCGCAACGCCGTT
This sequence comes from Betaproteobacteria bacterium, assembly GCA_005882155.1. Lineage (GTDB taxonomy): Bacteria > Pseudomonadota > Gammaproteobacteria > Burkholderiales > Burkholderiaceae_C > Albitalea. Next base: position 718 of record VBCQ01000043.1, on the reverse strand, counting down.
GGGCGCTGGCGCTCGCCGGCGTGGCGGCGTGGCAGTTTGCGAGCGGGCTCAGCAATGTCGTGCTCGGCTGGCCGCTCGTCGCGGCGATGGCGCATACCGGCGGCGCGGCGGTGCTGCTCAGCTTGCTCACCGTGCTGCTCGTGCGCGTGCACCAGGCGCGGCAGCGAGCCGAGCCACTGGCCAGCCCGATGCGCGGCGCGGCCACGATGTCATCGCTGTCGTCACCGTCGTAGGCGGCTTCGTAGAATCTCTGCTCGGCCATGTCCAACACCCTCGCCAACCCCATCGTCGCGGTGTCGCGCGCCTCGCGCATGCGGCAGTTCTATGCGCTGACGAAACCGCGGGTCGTGCAGTTGATCGTCTTCTGCGCCGTCATCGGCATGTTGCTCGCGGTGCCCGGTTTGCCGGACTGGGCGGTGGCGCTGCCGGCGACCGCCGGCATCTGGCTGGTGGCGGCTGCGGCAGCAGCGTTCAACTGCGTCGTCGAGCAGCGCATCGACGCGAAGATGGCGCGCACTGCGTGGCGACCGACCGCCAAGGGTCAGCTGACCAACACGCAGACGCTCGCGTTCTCCGGCGCGCTGTGTGCCGCCGGCAGCGCGCTGCTGTACTTCATGGTCAATCCGCTGACGATGTGGCTGACCTTCGCGACCTTCGTCGGCTACGCGGTCGTCTACACCGTGGTGCTGAAGCCGCTGACGCCGCAAAACATCGTCAT
>VBCQ01000274.1:9744-10187 GCA_005882155.1 Betaproteobacteria bacterium | reverse complement strand
CGGCATTGTCGGGCTGGCTCTTCATCCGCTCGGCGAGCTGGTCGACCATCGCCACGACCTGCTCGGCCGTCGGCGTCTGCGCCGCAGCGCTCGCCGGCGGCTGCGCAGCGCCGGGTACCAGCGCCAGATGCGCAGGCGAGCCGATGCCGACGTAGCCGAGGCCGGCGACGGCGAAGACGAATACCGCGAGCGTCATCGCGAGCGTTGTCGACGGTCGCCACAGCGCGCGCGTGAGCCATGCGACGCTGATCACGCCGAGCACCACAGCGAGCAACACGAACCATGTCATGGGGTCGTTCCTTCATCGGCCGCATCGGGCTCAAAGCGCTCGTCGCCCATGCGCTGGCGCCGGCGCAGCACGACGATCAACGCGGCGACACCACCGACCAGCAACACCCCAGGGCCGAACCACAACAGCCAGGTCGTCGACTTCACCGGCGGGC
>VBCQ01000274.1:0-9725 GCA_005882155.1 Betaproteobacteria bacterium | reverse complement strand
CAACTGCTCGCGCAGGTCGACCGCGAGGTCGGCGTGCGAATCGGCAATCGTCTGGTTCTGGCAAACGAGGCAACGCAGCTCGTTGGCGATGCGCAGCATGCGCGCTTCGAGCACCGGGTCGGCCGCAGCCGGCGGCGCATCTTTCGCCCACGCGCCGCACAGCGAGACGCACAACAGCAAGCACGCGATCAGCCTAGCCATTGAGCTTTCTCAGCAGCGGTTGAATGCGCGTTTCGATTGCCTCGGGCGTCAACGGCCCGATCTGCTTGAAGCGGATCACGCCTTGCTTGTCGATGACGAAGGTCTCGGGGACGCCGTAGACGCCGAAGTCGATGCCGACGCGGCCGTTCGCATCGAACGCCGATGCGGTGTACGGGTTGCCGAATTGGTTCAGCCACGCGAGGCCGTCGGCGCGCGTGTCCTTGTAGTTCAAGCCGATGATCGGCACCGCGCGCGTCTGTGCGAAGGCGAGCAGCGTCGCGTGCTCTTCGCGGCAGGCGACGCACCATGAGGCCCAGACGTTGAGCAACCAGACCTTGCCGAGCATGTCGTCGCGGCCGATCTTCGCGCCGGCATCGTCGAGCCGCGCCAGCGCAAAGCGCGGTGCCGGCTTGTCGATCAGCGGCGACGGGACCTCGTGCGGATCGAGCCGCAGCCCGCGCCACAGAAAGAACACGAGGATGCCGAACAGCGCGAGCGGAACGATGAAGCGCAGGCTCTTCATGCCGTCGCTCCTGCCGTGCTGCCGGCCTCGCGCTCCTGCCTTTGCTTCGCGCGATAGCGCCGGTCGCTGGCCGCGAGCGCGCCGCCGAGCGCCATCAGCAGGCAGCCGCCCCAGATCCAGTCGACAAAGGGCTTGAAGTACACGCGCACGATCCATGCCCGTCCTTCATCGACCGGCTCGCCGAGCGAGACATAGAGGTCGCGTGTCGGCCCCGGATCGATCGCGGCCTCGGTCATCGGGTTGCGCTGCACGCGGTAGATGCGCTTCTCGGGCCGCATCGTGACCACCGGGCTGCCGTTGCGCGTCACGTCGACGCGCGCCTGCACTGCGTCGTAGTTCGGCCCGACGACTTCGCTCATGCCGCCGAAGCTGAAGACGTAGCCGGCGAGCTCGGTGCTGTCGCCGACCGCCATCTTCACGTCACGCTCGATCTCGTAGGTGCGCACCATGCTGACGCCGAACGCGAACGCGGCCACGCCGAGGTGAGCGAGCATCATGCCCACCGTCGCGCGCGGCAGCAGACGCAGCCGCGCGACGACGCTCGTGCGCATCGCGCCGGCCGGGCGCACGCGCTCCCACAAGTCGGTCGCGACGGCGGCGACGATCCAGAACGCCATCAAGAAGCCGAGCGTTGCACCGAAGGTGATTCGGCCGGCGATCCATCCGGTCGCGAGCGCGACGACAACGGCAGCGACCGCGGCCCAGCGCAAGCGCTTGGCCAGGTCCGGCAGCTCGGCGTTCTTCCAGCGCGCGAGCGGGCCGATTCCGAGCAGAAAGACGACCGGCACCATCAGCGGCAGGAACACGGTATCGAAGTACGGCGGGCCGACCGAGATCTTGCCCATGCCGAGCGCGTCGAGCAGCAGCGGGTACAGCGTGCCGAGCAGCACCGACAGCATCGCGACGACGAAGAGCACGTTGTTGGCGAGCAGCAGCGTCTCGCGCGACAGCAGGCCGAAGCGCGAGCCGAGGCCGACTTTCGGTGCGCGCCACGCGTACAGAACCAGCGAGCCGCCGATCACCACCGCGAGAAACGCGAGGATGAAAAGACCGCGGCGCGGATCGGTCGCGAACGCATGTACCGACGACAGCACGCCGGAGCGAACGAGGAAGGTGCCGAGCAGCGACAACGAGAACGCGACAATCGCGAGCAGCACCGTCCATGACTTGAAGGCACCGCGCTTCTCGGTGACCGCGAGCGAATGGATCAGCGCCGTGCCGGCCAGCCACGGCATGAACGACGCGTTCTCGACCGGATCCCAGAACCACCAGCCGCCCCAGCCGAGCACGTAGTAGGCCCACATGCTGCCGAGCATGATGCCCACCGTCAGGAAGGCCCACGCTGCCGTCGTCCACGGCCGCGTCCAGCGGGCCCAGGTCGCGTCGAGATTGCCGCCGATCAATGCGGCGACAGCGAACGCGAACGCGACCGAGAAGCCGACGTAGCCCATGTAGAGCATCGGCGGATGCACGACCATGCCGGGGTCCTGCAGCAGCGGATTCAGATCGTTGCCATCGGGCGGCACCGGGAACAATCGATCGAAGGGGTTCGACGTCGTCAGCATGAACAGCAGAAAGCCGACGCTGACGAGCCCCATCACCGCGAGGATTCGCGCGAGCACCGCCTGCGGCAAGTAGCGGCTGAACTGCGCGACGGCGAGCATCCAGACGCTCAGCATCATCAGCCACAACAGCAGCGAGCCTTCGTGGCCGCCCCACACGCCAGCGACGCGGTACGCGAGCGGCAACGCACTGTTGGAATTGGTCGCGACGTAGACGACCGAGAAATCGTTGCGAACGAACGCGCTCGTGAGGCAGATGAACGCAACGGCGACGAGAACGAAGTGCGTCTGCGCGGCGGGCCGTGCGAGCGCCATCCAGTCGGCGCGACCGCGCGCCGCGCCGACGAGCGGCAGCGTGCCTTGAATGCAGGCGACTGCAAGCGCGAGCAGCAACGCGATCTGGCCCAGCTCGGGAATCATTTGGCGCCCTCCTTCACGACGGAACGCGAGACCTTTTCATTGACCGCAGCGGCGCGCTTGAGCGCATCGGCGGCTTCGGGCGGCATGTAGTTCTCGTCGTGCTTGGCCAGCACTTCGCGGGCGACGAAGATGCCGTCTGCCCCCAGGCTGCCTTGCGCGACGACGCCCTTGCCTTCCTTGAACAGGTCGGGAAGGATGCCTTGGTAGCGAACCGGGATCGTCTTCACGGTGTCGGTCACCTGAAAGCGAACCTGCACCCCGTCGCGCTGAACGCTGCCCGCCTGCACCAGGCCGCCAATGCGAAACGTCCGGCCGGTCGGCGCCTCTTTCGCAGCGACCTGCGACGGCGAATAGAAGAACACGAGGTTGCTCTGAAACGCGTTGAGCACGAGCGCGGTCGCGACGCCGACCGACGCGACGATGCCGAGGATGATCGCCAGGCGTTTGCGGCGCGGCGTCATGACTGCGTGTCCATGTCGGTCGCGCGCAGCGCGTCGCGCAAGGCACGCTCGCGCCGGCGCGCGGCGAGCCAGGGTTCCATCGCGAGGATCAACAGCGTGACCGCATACGAGCCCCACACGTACAGACCGTAGCCGCCCATCGCGAAAAAATCTGCGGGGCTGTTCCAACTCATGCGATTTGTTCCTTGTGGGCGAGAGCGCGAACCCAGTCGGCATGCGATTCGCGCTCGAGCACGATCGCGCGGGCGCGTACGAACACCACCGCGAACGCATAGGCCCAGAACGCGAAGGTCATCAAGAGCATGGCTGTCAGCATCGTGCTCGCCATTTTCGGCGCAGCGGTCATGCTGATCGTCGCGCCCTGGTGCAGGGTGTTCCACCAGCGCACCGAGAAATAAATGATAGGCACATTGACCGCGCCGACGATGGCGAGCAGTGCGCCGGCCTTGTCGGCGCGACGCACGTCGTCGATCGCTTCGGTGAGCGCGATGTAGCCGAGGTAGAGGAACAGCAGGATCAGCTCGGAGGTCAGCCGCGCGTCCCACACCCACCAGGTGCCCCACGCCGGCTTGCCCCAGAACGCGCCGGTCCACAGCGCGATGAAGGTGAAGATCGCACCGGTCGGCGCGAGTGCGCGCGCAAGCATCGAAGCCATGCGGGCATTGAGCATCCAGCCGACCGCCGCCCAGCCGGCCATCGCCATGTAGATCACCATCGACATCCACGCCGCCGGCACGTGGATGAAGATGATGCGGTAGGCGTCGCCCTGTTGCGCATCGGTGGGCGCGACGAAGAAGCCGATGTACAAGCCGGCCGCGGCGAGCGCCGCAGCAGCGACCCATAGCCAGGGCGCGACCGCGCCGGCCAGCGCATAGAAGCGCGACGGTGCGGCGAAAGTGAACCAGTGAATGCGCTCTGCGCTCACGTTGTCGTTCCTATTCCAATGAAATTCGCAGCGCGGCGGCGGTGGCCGGCGGCGCCGTCAGCGCGGTCAAGATCAGCAATGCGCCAAGTATCGAATAGTGCGCCATCGCCGACTGCCCTCCTTCGACCGCCACCACCGCGCCAGTTCCAAAAATCAGTGCCGGAATCGACAGCGGCAGCACCAGCAGCACGATCAGCATCCCCGCGCTGCGCAAGCCGAGCGTCAACGCGGCGCCGACCGAGCCGAGCAGGCTCAGCGTCGGCGTGCCGAGCAGCAGCGACAGTGTAAGGACCGCCAGCGACGCGCTGTCCATGCCGAGCAGCAAGCCGAACAGCGGTGCACAGACGACGAGCGGCAAACCGGTCAGCGTCCAGTGCGCCGCCGCTTTCGCCGCCGCGACGATGACCGCACTCTCGCCCGACAACAGCATCTGCTCGAGCGAGCCGTCGGCGTAGTCGCTCGCGTAGAGGCTGGTCAGCGACAGCATCGTCGCGAGCAGCGCGCAGACCCACACGACGCCCGGCGCGATCTGCTGCAGCATCTGCGGCTCGGGGCCGACGCCGAGCGGAAACAGGCTCGCCGCGACGATGAAGAACACGATCGGCAGCATCGCCTCGATGCGCCGGCGCATCGCGAGGCGCAGGTCGCGCGCGTAGACCGCAATGAAAAGGTCGCTCATTGGGCATCCTTCGTGCTGCGCACTCCGGAATTCGCCTTGGGAGCGGCCCGGCGGCTCATGCGGCGTATCGATCGAGGTCGATCTCGATCGGGCGCAACAGCGTGGCGTTGATCGGCAGGTGGCTGGTGAGCAGCACGCTGCCCGCGCGCTTGGTGTGTTCGCTCAGCAACGAGTTCACCAGCTCGACGCCGTCGGCATCGAGCGCATCGAACGGCTCGTCGAGGATCCACAGCGACGCGCTCGATTCAACCGCCAGGCGCGCCAGCGCCACGCGCCGGCGCTGCCCTTGCGACAGCGTGCGAACCGGAGCGTCGCGCCGGCTTTGCATGCCGAGCCGCTCGAGCGCGGGGCGAACGTCATCTGCCGTGTGCGCGCGGCCGTGAATTCGCAGCAGGAACGCGAGCGCTTCGCTGGTCGTCAAGTCTTCCTTCAACGCGTTGGCGTGGGCGATGAAGACGAGTTGCCGCTTGCCGAGGCTCGCATTGATCTGCCCGTGTTCCGGCGTCGACAGCCCGGCCGCCAGGCGCAGCAAGCTCGTCTTGCCGCGCCCGTTGCGGCCGCGCACCCAGACGATCTGGCCGGGGCGCACATCGAAGTCGAGACCCTTGAACAGCAGACGGCTGCCGCGACGGCAGGCAAGGTCGATCGATTTCAAATGCGGCGCGGCGTCGGGAAGGGGCACGGAGCGTGTCGTGTCAGCGGAAGGCGAAGCGGGGACTGAGAGCAAGAGTCGGGCCGGTATGTTGATAAGTGCATGCCTCGTCCCGTTCGGGCTGAGCTTGTATTCCCGATCATCCTGAGGTATCGAAGGAAGCCTTGCGTGCGCGCGGCCAACCCTTCGACAGGCTCAGGGGCGAACGGGGTGAGGGCTGCATTGTCGAAGTTTCCCCTACTCACAATTGATTCATCCCCTCGCAAGCCAGCACAAAAAGGGTCACTGTTTCAAGCGCGACAGCGTGTAAGCGTCACGCGGGCTGCCAAGTATTGCCGCTTTTTCGCCGCTCCGACCTTCGATGATGCGCCGCAGTGCGGGCACACGACCTGCGTGTGTCGATTCCGCATCGGGACACTCGTCCCATCAACAAGCAACAAGCCGGGGGATCTAGTGAAGCCAGTTCACGCGGGCCTTGAAACGGCGACGCGCTATGCATCGGTTTGCCGTCAGGCGGCCGCCGGCGGCGCATGGCTCGCGCGTGATGAAGCCATCATGGGCACCGCGATCCACGTCGAGCTGTGGAGCGACGAGCGTGATGCCGGCGAGGCCGCGATCGATGCGGTGATGGCCGAGATGCACCGCATCGACCGCGCGATGAGCCCGTTCAAGCCCGAGTCGGAGCTGTCGCGCATCAACCGCGACGCCGCCAACGAGCCGGTGCGCACGAGCGACGAGTTGGTCGAACTCATTGCAAGGGCGATCGAATTCTCCGCGCTGTCGGGCGGCGCGTTCGACATCAGCTACGCGAGCGTCGGCCATCTGTACGACTACCGGCTCGGCATCAAGCCGAACGAGGCGGCGCTGGCCGCAGGACGCGCCGCCGTCGGCTGGCGCAACCTCATCGTCGACCACGACGCGCGGACGATCCGCTTCGCGCGCGACGGCATGCGAATCGACCTCGGCGGCTTCGCCAAGGGCTACGCGGTCGACAACGCCGCGCAAATCCTGAGGCGCTGCGGCATCCGCCACGCGATCGTCAGCGCCGGCGGCGACAGCCGCGTCGTCGGCGATCGTCGCGGGCGGCCTTGGACGATCGGCGTTCGCGATCCGCGCCGGCCCGGCGAAGTCGTCGCGCTGCTGCCGCTCGAAGACACCGCGATCTCGACCTCGGGCGACTACGAAAGATTCTTCGAGAGCGATGGCGTTCGCTGCCATCACGTCATCGACCCGAAGACCGGCAAGTCGCCGGACAGCGTGCACAGCGTGACGATCCTCGCCGACGATGGGCTGACCACCGAAGCCTTGTCCAAGAGCGTGTTCGTCATGGGCCTCGAAGAAGGCATGCGGCTCGTCGAGTCGCAACCCGGTGTCGACGCGGTTGTCGTCGACGCGGCTGGCGCACTGCATTACTCATCGGGATTGCTGGGCGCGGGCCCACAGACCCGTCAATAAGAACCACAAGCAACTCGCTCGTGATCAAGAACCTATCCGTCAATGGGAAGGCCCTGCGTTGCGCCTTCCCATTGGCGGATAGGGGTTCTGAAACCCTCAGGAGGGGACGATGAAACGAATTTTGAAAATTAGCGGCTTCGTTTTTGCCGCATCCGCAATGATCGTCGGCATCGCAGGCTGCGGCAGCGGCGGCGGCAGCGATTCCGCCACCGTGACGGTCCAGGGCGATGTGCCGCTGGCCTACGTGAAGCGGCCCTACTCGATCAGCATGAACCCGACCAATGGTGCGCCGTCCGGCGTGGGCGGCGACCTGCTGGTGCGCGAGAAGTCGTCGCCGAGCGCGACCGAATACAACCTCACCGCGCAGTTCACGCAAGGCGTGGGCGATGCGTCAGACCCTGAGGTCTCGTACGACGGCAAAAAGATCATCTTCGCGATGCGCTGCCCGGCAGCGAACACCGCGACCACCGGCGGCCAGCCGGCGTGCACCGGACGCTCGATGCGCTGCCCGGCAGCGAACACTGCGACCACCGGCGGCCAGCCGGCGTGCACCGGACGCTGGAACATCTGGGAATACGACATGACCACCGGCGGGCTGACCGGCGGCACGTTCCGCCGGCTCACCAGCTCGACCGATGACGACGATGTCGACCCCGCCTATCTGCCGGCCGGCCGCGGCTTCGTCTTCTCGTCGAACCGGCAAACCAAGTCGAAGATCAACCAGGCGCTCGGCCACACTTACTTCGCGCTCGACGAGTACGAGCGCGAGCGCGTGTTCAACCTGCACACGATGGATGCGCAGGGCGGCAACATCACGCAGATCTCGTTCAACCAGAGCCATGACCGCAACCCGGTCGTGCGGCCCAACGGCGACATCATGTTCTCGCGCTGGGACCACGTCGGCGGGCGCAATCACTTCAAGGTCTTCCGCGCCAAGCCTGACGGCACCGACCTGTTCGTGCTGTACGGCGCGCACAGCGAAGGCAACAGCTTCCTGCACCCGCGCGACATGGACCCGAGCGGCAAGTACGCGGGCCAGCTCGCGACCGACCTGATGCCGCTGTCGCGCACCCACGAAGGCGGCGCGCTGGTATTCGTCGACGCGGCGAACTACTCGGAGCAGAACACGCCGGCGAACGCGGGCGTGCCGACGCAAGGCGGGCAGATTCAACCGATCACCGACCGCGAGAAGATCCTCAATCTCAACGGCGGCCTGTCGCAATACGGCCGCGTCACGACGCCGTACCCGCTGTGGGACGGCACCGACCGCGTGCTGCTCGCGTTCAGGCCGTGCGAGGTCACGAAGAACGGCGTGGTCGTCGCTTGTGCGACGCTGACGCAGGCCGAGCTCGATCGCGTGTCCGACGAGAACCGCCTCGCCGCCGATGCCGCGGCAGATGCGGTGCAGGACAACGTGCCGCCGACCTACGCGATCTACATGTTCGACCCGGCCCTGCAGACCTGGCGAATCGTCGCCGCGCCGCCGGCGGGCTTCATGTACACCGATCCGATCCCGTTGCAGGCGCGCGCCGAGCCGAACGCAACCGACCCGACCAACGTCGACGCCACGTTGGCCGCACAAGGCAAGGGCTTGCTCGAAGTGCGCAGCGTCTACGACACCGACGGCCTCGGCCGCATGGGCGACGCGGTGCTCACAGCCGCCGACCTGCCCGCCGGCTGCACGACGGCGATCGCGAAGACCGCGCCGACCGACCCGCTCGACCTGCGCGCGCAAGTCGCCGATCTGAAGCGCATGAAGGACCCGGCCGATGCGGCCTATGGCTGCGCACCGGCGCGCTTCGTTCGCGCAGTGCGCGCGGTGGCGCCGCCGTCGAGCATGATGGGCTTGCGCAGCGCGATCGGCGAGACCGAATTCGAGATGCAGCAAATCCTCGGCTACGCGCCGATCGAACCTGACGGCTCGTTCAAGCTCGCGGTGCCGGCCGACACGCCGATCGCACTCGCCGTCATCGACGACCAGGGCCGCGCGTTCCAGACCCATACCAACTGGATCCAGGTGCGGCCCGGCGAGCGGCGCACCTGCGACGGCTGCCACAGCCCGCGCCGCGGCGGCGCGCTGAACTCCGGCACCGTCGTCAACACCATGCCGGCAGCGCTGAAGCCCGCGATGGCGAGCGCGCACCAGTCGGGCGAGACGATGGCCGCAACGCGTGCACGGCTCGATGCGAGCGTGCTCGATCTCGCCCCCGACATGGTCTACACCGACCTGTGGGCCGACACGACGCAGCCCGGCGTAACGGCACGCTCGGCGGTCACGCTGCGCTACAGCGGCAACGCGAATCCGGCCGACGACCTCGTCACCGCCGCGCCGGTCAACGGCATCGTCAACTATCCGGAGCACATCCAGCCGCTGTGGACGCGCAATCGCGGCAGCAACACCTGCACCGATTGCCACAGCGACCCGGCCAAGCTCGATCTGAGCGCGACGCCCGCGGGCAGCGGGCGCGTCGCGTCGTACGAAGAGCTGATGATCGGCGACCCGGTCATCGACCCGCAGACCGGTTTGCCGCAAGTGCGCATCGAAGAAGGTGTGCCGGTCATCGTGCGCCAAGCGGCACTCGTCGACACGATGGCCAGCGAAGGCGAAGCGCTCGGCCTCGCGCGCAAGAGCCGGCTCGTCGAAATCCGAACCCGCCTGTCAGCGCACCGAACCACGCGACGATGCTCAACGCGGCGGAGAAGCGCTTGCTCGCCGAGTGGATCGACCTCGGCGGCAAGTACTACAACGATCCGTTCAACGGATCGGCCGGCGTGCGCGCCGTCACCGCGCTGAGCCAGGCGACGTTCGAAGCGCAGGTGTTCCCGATCTTGCGCACGACCTGCGCG